>DATLVW010000964.1:0-4432 GCA_035577085.1 Thermoanaerobaculia bacterium | reverse complement strand
CTCCCACTCCCCACCCTCCGCCCATGGCACACACCTTGCCGAGCTCACCTGTGAACATGCTCCGCGGACGCCGCAGCGAATCAACGGTACTGGTGTGGCCGGGCCACCCTTATCCGCTGGGTGCTACCTATGACGGCGCGGGAACCAATTTCTCGCTCTTTTCCGAAGTGGCGACTCGCGTCGAGCTCTGCTTCTTTGATAATGCGGGCAATCAGCGCTGCGTCGACCTGCCGGAGATGACCGGCTTCATCTGGCATGGCTACGTGCCAAGCGTCAGTCCTGGCCAGCGCTACGGATTCCGTGTGCATGGACCGTGGGATCCTGGCGCGGGACAGCGTTGCAATCCATCGAAGCTACTGCTCGATCCTTACGGCAAAGCGGTCGATGGCGCGGTTCGGTGGAACGAAGCGGTCTTCGGACGCTACTTCGACAATCCCGATGTCAGGAACGATGCCGACTCGGCGCCGTTCATGCCGCACTCGGTCGTCACGAATCCGCTCTTTAACTGGGCTGGCGATCGCTATCCCCGCACGCCGTGGCACGAGACGATCATCTATGAGCTCCACGTCAAAGGCTTCACCCAGCGGCATCCGGACATTCCCGAACAGCTGCGCGGTACCTACGCCGGCCTCGCCCATCCCGCGGCCATCAGTCATCTCAAGACCCTCGGCGTCAGCGCCGTCGAGCTCCTCCCCGTGCATCAGTTCATTCACGACTCATTGCTGATCGAGCGCGGCCTTCGCAACTACTGGGGTTACAACTCGATCAGCTATCTCGCGGCTCATGACGAGTATTCATCGGGCGGCGCGGCCGGCCAGCAGGTTCATGAATTCAAGCAGATGGTGAAGACGCTTCACACGGAAGGGATCGAGGTGATCCTCGACGTCGTCTACAACCACACCGCCGAGGGCAATCACCTCGGGCCGATGTTGTCGATGAAGGGAATCGACAACGCCGCCTACTACCGCCTCATGCCCGACGATCCCCGCTACTACATGGACTACACCGGCACGGGCAACAGCCTGAACATGCGGCATCCGCACGTGCTGCAGCTCATCATGGACTCGCTGCGTTACTGGCATCTGGAGATGCACGTCGATGGATTCCGTTTCGATCTGGCATCGACGCTCGCCCGCGAGCTGCACGACGTCGACCGGCTCAGCGCGTTCTTCGACATCATCCAGCAGGACCCGGTTCTGTCGCAGGTCAAGCTCATCGCCGAGCCGTGGGATGTCGGCGAAGGCGGCTACCAGATCGGCAACTTTCCGCCGCTCTGGTCAGAGTGGAACGGTCGTTATCGCGATTCCGTCCGCGATTACTGGCGCGGCACCGATCAGGTCCTCGGCGAGTTCGCGAATCGCTTGACCGGCAGCTCGGACCTCTACGCGTGGACCGGCAGGCGGCCGTACGCATCGATCAATTTCATCACCGCACATGACGGCTTCACACTCCGCGATCTCGTCTCGTACAACGAGAAGCACAATGACGCGAATGGCGAGAACGGCAAAGACGGCGCGGATGACAATCGGTCGTGGAATTGCGGCGCCGAGGGACCGACGGATGATGAGGCGATCAATGAGTTACGGTCGCGACAGCAGCGGAACTTCCTGACGACGTTGATCCTCTCGGTGGGCGTGCCGATGATCTGCGGCGGCGACGAGCTCGGGCGCACGCAAAGCGGAAACAACAATGCTTACTGCCAGGACAACGAGATCTCGTGGCTCGATTGGGAGCACGTCGACGACGGACTATTCGCGTTCGTCTCGCGCGTGATTGCCTTTCGCCGCCAGCATCCCGTCTTTCAACGCCGGCGCTGGTTCTATGGCCGCCCACTGCGCGGCGCCAACGTCAGCGATATCGGCTGGTTTAGGCCCGACGGCGGCGAGATGACCGACGACGATTGGCAGAGCGCGACCGCCCGCAGCATCGGAGTCTTCTTCAGCGGCGAGGGCATCCCCGCCCCCGACGAACGCGGCCAGCCGATCGTCGACGACAGCTTCCTCATCCTCTTCAACGCGCACTACGAGCCGATGCCGTTCCGCCTGCCGATGGGTCCATGGGGCGATCGATGGGAGTCTGCAATCGACACGAGCCACCCCGTCCCCGATCTGCGCGCGCATCACGAGCTGCTCGCCGGCGAAGAGGTCGTCGTAGAGGCCTACGCGATGTTGGTGCTGCGGCGGGTGCGGTAAAAAGACCTCTCACGCGAAGACGCGAAGACACGAAGGAGAGATCCAATCCTTGAACCTTCGCGCCTTCGCGTCTTCGCGTGAGTAGTACTACTCCTTCTTCATCCCTTTGCGCGCTCTTAGCACGAGATGGATCGGGCAGCCGACGAGGCCCAGGGCTTCGCGGAACTGGTTCTCGAGGAAGCGGCGGTAGGAGAAGTGGAGCGGGTCGTCCATGTTCGAGAAGAGGGCGAACGTTGGGGGTGCGGCCTTGAGTTGCGTGGTGTAGTAGAACCGGCGCGGGCGGCCGCGCAGGGCGGGCGGCTGGTGTGTGGCGATGGCGCGCTCCAGGATCTGGTTCAGTTGCGACGTCGTGAAGCGTTTGCGGTAGCCGGTCATGATCTCGTCGATGCGCGGAAAGACTTTCTCGACGCGGCGCCCGGTCTTCGCCGAGATGAACTCGATCGGAGCGTACGGCAGGAACTTCAGCTTGAAGCGGATCTCCTCTTCCACTTTCTTGTAATCGTCCTGCGTGTGCGCGGCGGCATCCCACTTGTTCACCAGCAGCATCGCAGCCCTGCCCGCATCCTCGGCGTATCCGGCAACGGTCGCATCCTGTCCGGTCACGCCGTCGACCGCATCGATCATGACGAGCGCGATCTCGCAGCGCTCGATTGCCTTCCGCGCGGAGATGACCGAGAGCTTCTCCGCCTCATCGTGCGTCTTCCCCTTTCGGCGAATGCCGGCGGTGTCGATGATCAGATAACGCTGGCCGTTGCGCTCGATCTCGGAGTCGATGGCATCGCGCGTGGTCCCGGAGATCGGCGAGACCACCGCGCGCTCTTCGTTCGCAAGGCGGTTGAGCAGCGATGACTTGCCGACATTCGGCCTCCCGATGATGGCGATGCGGATCGGTCCAAGATCCCCTTCCTCCGTCTCATCGATCGAATCCTCGGGCACGATCTCGCCGATGATGTCGAACAGCTCGTCAACTCCTTCACCATGCTCGGCGGACAACGCCAGAATCCGGTTGTAGCCGAGCTCGTAGAAGTCGGAGACGTTCTCCGCCGAGTCTTTACGGTCGACTTTGTTGACGAGCAGGAGCGTGCGATCCGAGGCAGCGCGCAGCTCCTGAGCGATGTCGCGGTCTTCCGTGAGGATGCCTGCGGAGCCATCGACGACGAAAAGGATGAAGTCGGCTGTGTCCAGGGCGCGGCGGGCCTGATCGCGGATCTCGCCAGCGAAGGCGGACATCGGCGAGTCGCCGTACTCGAGTCCGCCCGTGTCGGTCAGCTCGAACCGTCGTCCGTTGTCGAGCGTGATGACGTCGGAGAGCCGGTCGCGTGTCATCCCCGGCAGGTCGTGCGTGAGGGCGCGGCGCTTCCCGGCCAGCCGGTTGAAGAGCGTCGACTTTCCGACATTCGGACGTCCGACGATGACGATTTTCTTGAGGCTGGTAGCCATTCGTTTCCTTCTGGGATTTCCTTCGCCGCGCGCGAAATCCGAGAGGGCGGCGGCACGGCGAATGCTACAATGTCACACATGGCTCCGAACGCTGATTCCAACTGCAGGCTTTGTGGATCGCGCGTTCCGGAAAGCGAGCTACGCCGCCAGCTCTGCCCCGTCTGCGATGAGTACGCGCAGCACGTCGCCCTGCAGAGCAACAAAGGCCTCGACCGCATCGTCGGCGAACTCCAGAACGGAGCGGTGTTCAGGGCGGCCTTGCGCAACGGACATTAATTGCGTGGCCCGCAAGGGCCGCGCAGTAAACGATTCCTGTCAGTTACACTCCGAGGATGAACAGAACCTCGCGATTCTTCAGACAGGTGTGGCGAGTCAACGCGCTCCTGATTCTCGTTGCAGCGGCTGCGGCTGCCTTTGCTGTCTGCGCCTTCGTGTGGTCGCAACTCGAAGGCAGTCTCCGCCGCCAGTCAGCCGAGACAGTGGCACCCATCATTCCCGGGAAGCCGGCAACCCATGAGCTCCATCTCGGTGGTCTCGTTGCAATCGATGGCACTTCCCTCTATCGCGCGACTCTTTCGACGCCTGCTGACCGGAGTGGCTCCAGCTTCAGCTCGGGCGGCTATTCCTCGGATACGCGGAACATTCTCGTGGTGGACGGCGCATCAGCCACTTCCCATTGGCTTCTCCCAACCGACAAAGAGCTGATCGTCTTCAACCAGGATGTAGGCAACCCTGAGAGCAAGGAGGGACATGCGCAGCCGCCTCTCGCAACGGTTGTATTAGTCAAAACACTCTCCCCG
>DATLVW010000963.1:0-4022 GCA_035577085.1 Thermoanaerobaculia bacterium | reverse complement strand
CCAAGGAAGACGCCGACTCGCTCGCGATTCGCATCACTGCGCACAACCGCGGTCCCGAACGCGCGCCGCTTCATTTCATCCCTCAGCTCTGGTTCCGGAATACATGGAGCTGGAGCGGGGAGCAAGTTGCGGCTCCGTCCATTACTGCTGCAAGCGGAGCAAGTGGCAATCCTGCGATTCGGGCCGACGACACGCATACGCCCGCTCTGGCCGGCCTCCTCCACGACGCGCACGTCGGCCCGTACACACTCGAGTTTCCCGCCGGAACGCAGCTCCTCTTCACCGACAACGAGACCAATGGTCCTCGGGTATGGGGACCGGGCGCGCAATCGCGAAGCCGCTTCGTGAAAGATGCTTTTCACCGCCACATCGTCAATGGCGAGCACGGCGCCGTGAATCCGGAGCAGATCGGATCGAAAGCGTGCGGATGGATGCGCGCCGAGATCGAGCCGGGTGCATCCCACACGATGTCGATGCGTTTGCGGCCGACCGGGGCGAAGGTTGACGCCGCCTCGCTGGAGCAGAGCGTTGAGGCCACCATCGATCTTCGGCGCGCCGAGGCCGACGAGTTCTATAACAGCATTCATCCGGCGCGTGCGACTGCCGAGGAGAGGAACATTCAGAGGCAGGCCTTCGCGGGACTGCTCTGGTCCAAGCAGAGCTACCTGCTCGACGTCGACATCTGGCTCGACGGCGACGACCCCAGCGACCCGCCTCCGGCCGAACGACAGCACGGACGCAATGCGCGTTGGCGCCATCTCAACTCGATGCGCATCCTCTCGATGCCCGACAAATGGGAGTACCCGTGGTTCGCCGCCTGGGACCTCGCCTTCCACACTGTCGTCCACGCGCTCATCGATGCGCACTTCGCCAAAGAACAGCTATGGCTGATGCTGTTCGAACAGTTCCAGCATCCGAACGGGCAGCTCCCCGCGTATGAGTGGGAGTTCTCCGACCTCAATCCTCCGGTGCACGCCTGGGCCGTCTGGCGCGTCTACAACATGGACCGCATCCGCAACGGCGGCGACCGGCCATTTCTCGAGAAGTGCTTTCACAAGTTGATGCTGAACTTCACCTGGTGGGTGAACAAGGTCGACCGCGAAGGCAACAACGTCTTCGAAGGCGGCTTCCTCGGGCTCGACAACATCGCCGTGTTCGACCGCAGCGAAACACTTCCCGGCGGCGCGTCACTGGAGCAGAGCGACGCCACCGGCTGGATGGGGATGTTCTCGCTCGTGATGATGCGCATGGCCTTGGAGTTGGCCAAAGACAATCCGACCTACGAAGGGTTGGCCACCAAATTCTTCGAGCACTACGTCTACATCGGTGCGGCGATGAAGATGATGCGCGGCAACCGCACGTTGTGGGATGACGCCGACGGCTTCTTCTACGACCTGCTCCGATTCCCTGACGGCAGGAATGTCCCGTTCCGCGTTCGCTCGCTCGTGGGACTGATTCCGCTTTACGCTGTCGAGCGGCTGGAGCGGAAGTGGGTCGAGCCGTTCGCCGTCTTCCGTGAGAACTTCGACTGGTTCATGAAACATCGCGCCGACATCGTCGAGCACTCCGTCACGACGGCGCATCACGACGGCGAGACGACGCATGTTTTGGCCGTCGTCGATCAGAATCAGCTCCAGCATCTTCTTGCGCGTGTCGCCGATCCGGACGAGTTTCTCTCGACGTACGGACTGCGCAGTCTTAGCAAGGCACATCAAGCGCAGCCGTTCGTCTTCGGCAACGCGTCGGTGACCTACGAGCCGGCGGAAGCATCGACGAAACTCAAAGGCGGCAACAGCAACTGGCGCGGCCCCATATGGTTCCCGACCACGTTCCTGATGATCGAGACGCTGCGTAAACTGGAGAAGGCGTACAGCGGCAACGTGCGCATCGCGATTGGCAATGGACACGATCCCTCGCATGAAACACCGCCGCACAACGATCCCGACACGACTCTCGCCGACACGCGCGCGGACGAGGCCCTCGGCGCCGGAGCTGCCCGCCCACGCCGCCGCGGCATGACGCTGACGAATGTTCCTGTTCCGCCGCCCGAGAACACGACGACGCTCACCGGCCTGGCCGCCGATCTGGCCAAACGAATGACCAGCATCTTCCTCCGCGACGCCGACGGATACCGCCCCGCCCACGGTCCCCGAGGCAAGCGACAAGCCGAGCTCTTCGCGCACGACCCCCACTGGAAAGACCTGATCTGGTTTTTCGAATACTTCAACGGCGACACCGGCGAAGGCCTCGGCGCCTCACACCAGACAGGATGGACCGCGCTGGTGGCGAGTCTGATCGATGAGTGGAGCGTGTGATTGGCGGCGCCAGGTGAATATGGGCCGTTCCACCGGTTTCAGGATGCAGCTGCAAACGAGCTGATGAGCAGCACAGGGTTGATCGGAGGGCGGCCGGACAGAAACATTGCGGCTGGACTGTTTCCGAGGGTGAAGGCGCGTTTGGGATCGTTGCCACCCGGTCGATGCGGGATCGAATTCTTCACGACCATTGCTCCGGATGATGATGTACCTCAATCACCTACATGGACCATCGGAAAAGCAGGCGTAGTGCGATCGGACGATGACGCGGATGTTGTGCTAATCGCTGCTAGAATTGTAAAGCGAGTTGACCAGTGAGAAGAGCAAGTCCCGAGGAGTTGAACGAAGATGCGAGACCGATCGCGCTTCTCCGGCTCTCGAAAGACCGTCTTGAGGAATTGTTTCCGATCGAATTGTCCGATGCTGATCCCCTTTCGACCGCCGAGCCATCGATTGGTGGGCTCGTGCAACTCAACAGCGGCCCTTATGCGGTTGTCATCTACGGCAAGATTACTGGTGAAACCGAGGTGTCCTTGCCCGTGAGTGCGCCAATGGCTCGCCATTGGGCAGCTTTCCTCTGCGAAGTCCCCTTGGGCGCGAAGGAGATTGTCTGGACGTCCGATAGGATCGCGAATGCGCGATCACAAGGTTCCTTGACGCAGATCGGAAATATCATTGAGCGGCGTTCGCTAGCTCACGCGTCGCCTTCAGATACTGTTCGTGCAGTGGCCAAAAAGATGAGCGATCGCAACATTGGCGCGATCGCGGTGCTCGATTCCGGCAGGCTCGTGGGTATCTTCTCGGAGCGCGACGTAATGAGGCGCATCGTCGCCGAGGGACGTAACCCGGATGAGACGCGCGTCGACGCGGTCATGACAAAAGACCTCATCGTTGCCGCGCCAGGGGACGATATCGACGACGCGCTGCTCAGGATGCACTCTTGCAACTGCCGTCACCTTCCCGTTGTCGATCGGGGTCACTTCCTCGGAATGGTCTCGATGGGCGACCTCCTACAGATCGACGTCGATAATAGCCGCGCTCGCGCCATTCTCTTGCTGGAGTTGGTGACCGAATCGCGGGACTATGAGAATTGACCTACCTATAACCAAGTTGTCGAACGGCAGCGAATGACAACCCGACACGGCGACGAAGTTTACGGCGGCAACAACCGCGCCGCCAGATACGGCACCACCGTCTCCACGCGCAGAATCCTCTCTCCGATCGTCACCGGAGTGCATCCGGCCGCTTGCAGCGATGCGATCTCCGCGTCGATGAAGCCGCCCTCGGGGCCGATGACCAGTGTGACAGGCTCGCGAACGTCGCGTGGGCAGGACTCTAGCGCGTGCGGATGCGCGACCAGCGCGCGCGTTCCGCGTGCCAGCGAAGGCAGCTCGTCCTCGACGAACGCTCGAAAGAAACGGCGCGTATAGATCGACGGGATCACCGTGTCGCGCGATTGTTCCAGGCCGAGGATGGATTGATTCCGCAGGTTCTCGGGAGAAAGGCGTGGGGATTTCCAGTAGCTCTTCTCCACGCGCCAGGCGTTGATCAGCACGATTCGCTTGATTCCCAGCGACGCCGCGCTGGCGATGACACGGTTGAGAACCTTTGGTCGCGGGAGAGCAAGGATCAGGGTGAGCGGCAACGCAGCCGGCGGATCGTGATCGAGCGATACCTCCATCTCCAGCGCTTCGCGGTCGATGCGCG
>DATLVW010000962.1:0-10788 GCA_035577085.1 Thermoanaerobaculia bacterium | reverse complement strand
GAGATCAAGGACATCGATCTCGCCGAGTCGATCCTCAACGAAGATCACTACGGCCTCGACAAGATCAAAGAGCGCATCCTTGAGTTCCTGGCCGTGCGTCAGCTCATCAAAGGACCGAAGGGGACGATCCTCTGCTTCGTCGGACCGCCGGGCGTCGGCAAGACGTCGCTGGCGAAATCGATCGCCCGCGCCACCGGCCGCAAGTTCGTTCGCCTTTCCCTCGGCGGCGTGCGCGACGAGGCGGAGATTCGCGGGCATCGGCGGACCTATATCGGCGCGTTCCCCGGCCAGATCATCCAGCGGATGAAAAAGGCAGGCACGATCAACCCGGTCTTCCTCCTCGATGAAGTCGACAAGATGTCGATGGACTTCCGCGGCGATCCCTCGGCCGCCCTTCTCGAAGTCCTCGATCCCGAGCAGAACAACGCCTTCACCGATCACTATCTCGACGTCGAGTACGACCTGTCGAAGGTGATGTTCATCGCCACGGCCAACGTGACGCACACCATTCCGGCTCCGCTCAAAGACCGGATGGAGATCATCTCGCTCTCCGGCTACACGCACCTCGAGAAGCTCGCCATCGGCCGCCAGTTCCTCGTTCCGAAGCAGCGCCAGGAGCAGGGGATCGAGGAGAGCCAGGTCGATTTTCTCGACACTGCCATCGAAGAGCTGGTCGACTCGTACACGCGCGAGGCCGGTGTTCGCAGCCTGGAACGCGAGATCGGTTCGGTCCTGCGCAAGATCGCCCGTCAGGTCGTGAAAAAAGGTCCCGAGATCAAGACCATCATGGACCGCTCCAAGGTCCGCGAGCTCCTCGGCAAGCCAAAGTTCCGCTCGCAAACGATCCACGACAAGAGCGAGATCGGTCTGGCTACCGGTCTGGCCTGGACCGAAGTCGGCGGTGAGATCCTGTCGACCGAGGTAGCCATCTCGCGCGGCAAAGGCAACCTTACGCTCACCGGCAAGCTCGGCGACGTGATGCAGGAATCGGCAAGAGCCGCCCTGTCCTACGTTCGTTCGCGCGCGGAGTTGTTCGGTCTCGATGCCGATTTCCACGCCAGCCTCGACATCCACATCCACGTTCCCGAGGGTGCGATCCCGAAGGATGGCCCATCGGCGGGCATCACGATGGCGACGGCGCTCCTGTCAGCCGTCACCCGCATCCCCGTGCATCGCGACATCGCCATGACCGGCGAGATCACCCTGCGCGGCAAGGTGCTCCCGGTTGGCGGGGTGAAGGACAAGATCCTCGCCGCTGCCCGCGCCGGCATCACGCGCATTATTCTTCCCGCCGAGAACGAGCGCGATCTCGAAGACATCCCCGCGGATGTCCGCGAAAAGATGGAGTTCAACCTCGTCGAGTCGATGGACGAGGTCGTCCTGCACGCGCTCGACGGCACGATCGTGCCGCTCGTGAAGAAGCTGCCCGACGCCGTCGTATCGGAACCGCCGATTCACTGAGCCTGTTACCGGACTGGCGGCGCCTCGCCGCCAGTCGACACTCCTCCATAGTACCGTGGTACTATGGAGGCATGGCTCTACCGCAATCGAAGGTCACTGCTCAGGGACAGATCTCCGTTCCTGCCGAGATCAGAAAAGAGCTCGGCATAGGCCCAGGCTCGGTTCTCGAATGGCATCACCATGGCGATGACATAGTCGTTCGCAAAGCTGGTAAGTACTCGTTCGAAGATATTCGACGCGCCCTGTTTCCGACGCGCCCGAGGGCTCGTTCACTGGAAGAGCTCAAGCAAGCGATTGGCGATCACCTTCTAGAGAAGCATGCGCGCCGTTGATACGAATGTTCTCGTTCGCCTGATCACCGGCGACGATGAAAGACAGGCGGTGGTGGCAGAGGCCTTCGTCAATCGCGGCGTATGGATTTCCCATGTCGTTCTTGTCGAGACCGCGTGGGTACTGCGGAGGGCATACAAACTCGATGATGCAGGTATCGCCGCAGCGATCGAGATGCTACTCAATCAGGAAGCGGTAAGTCTTCAGGACGCGGATGTCGTGACCTCGGCGCTGGATCAGTATCGACTCAGACCCTCGCTTGGGTTCTCCGATTGCCTAGTGATTGAGATCGCGCGCAAAGCCGGCCATCTCCCGCTCGGCACGTTCGACAAGAACCTGGCCAAGCTCGATGGCGCTGAGCGCCTGTGAGAGCGGCGCTCGGCAACCATCGCGTCACTTCCACATGGGATCTGTCTCGACGCGAGTCCCTCCCACACCCCACCCCCAACTCCCCACCCCCCTCCACTGGCACGGACCTTCCATCCTCACCCCTCCGTGACCATCTCTTGACCGAAAGGCGAGAATACCTGCACAATCTCCGTCGTTAATCATCCAAAACCCAGCTAGTACCTCTTCGCAGCACCTCTGCTTTGCATTTCCCTTAACAACCAATCTCTTGGACATCAGAACAGTCGAGTTCTCCCGGGCGGCGTACAAAGCCGACGACTTTCCGACTGACCGCAGACCGCAATTCGCGATGGTCGGCCGGTCGAACGTCGGAAAATCGAGTGTCATCAACGCGGTTCTGAAACGAAAAGGAATCGCCCGCGTGAGCCAGACGCCCGGAAAAACGCAGGCCATTCAGTTCTATCTCATCAATGAACGCTTCTACATCGTCGACTTTCCGGGTTACGGATACGCAAAAGTTCCGCGCGACATCGCCCGCTCCTGGGGCGAGCTCGTGCGCGGATACCTGGAGAGCGCCGATGCGCTCAAACTGATTTTCATTCTTCTCGATGTGCGGCGAACTCCCAGCCCCGAGGATCGTCAAATGCACGACTGGACGGTCGCTTCGGGAATCGACGAACGAATCCTCCTGACCAAAACCGACAAACTCTCGAACAACCAACTCGGCAAGAGCCGCGCAGCGATCGCGAAAGAGCTCGAGATCACCGAAGACCGGCTCATCACCAGTTCGGTCATCACGAAGACAGGAATCGAGCAAGTACGGCGCGAGATCGCTTCGCGGCTCTAGCAATGCCATCCCAATCAATGAGGTCTGAACAATGTCTGAAACTGAATTCGAAGATGAAACTCCGGTAGCTGTAGCCGAGCTGCCCGTCCCGAAAGCGGAAAAGCCCGTGCGTAAAACCACGCGCAAACCGAAAGCGGAGAAGGTTGCCGCACCGGCCGAGGTGGCTGAAGAGGCTCCTGACGAGGATCCAGTTTCCGCTGACGATCCAGCGGTCGAGCCGGCAGTCGAGGTGAGTGGAAACGGCAACGAGGCTGATGCCGAAGACGAGCCGCTCGTCGCGTCGCCTCCGCCGGTCGATGTCGAGAACGACCGCCCCGCTCCGGCGATCCTCAACAAGCGCAGCGACCCGACGCTGGCCGCCGAGACGCTCGATATCCGCGTGCTCAAAGAGATGAAGCTCCCGGAACTGACGAAAGTCGCCAAGGAGCACGGCATCGAGAACGCCACGGGGATGCGCAAACAGGATCTGATCTTCTCAGTCCTGCAAGTGCAGACCGAAAAGTCCGGACTCATCTTTTCCGAGGGAGTCCTGGAGTGCCTGCCGGACGGTTTCGGCTTTCTGCGCGCGCCCGAGTACAACTATCTTCCCGGTCCGGACGACATCTACGTTTCGCCGTCGCAGATCCGCCGCTTCGATCTTCACACCGGCGACACCGTTTCCGGCCAGGTTCGCCCGCCGAAGGAAGGGGAGCGCTACTTCGCCCTCATCAAAGTCGAGGCGGTCAACTTCGAGCACCCCGATGTCGCGCGCGAGAAGATCCTCTTCGACAACCTGACGCCGCTCTATCCCGAGCAGCGCATCAAGCTGGAAGTGCCGTCGAACATGTCGTCGCGCGTGCTCGACCTCATCGCGCCGGTCGGCAAAGGACAGCGTGGTCTGATCGTCGCTCCGCCGCGTACCGGTAAGACGATGATTCTGCAAGCTATCGCCAACTCCATCACCAGCAACCATCCTGAAGTGACGCTGATCGTTCTGCTCATCGATGAGCGGCCTGAAGAAGTCACCGACATGCAGCGCAGCGTGAAGGGCGAAGTGATCTCCTCGACGTTCGACGAGCCGGCTTCGCGCCACGTGCAGGTCGCCGAGATGGTCATCGAGAAGGCCAAGCGCCTGGTCGAGCATCGCCGCGACGTCGTCATTCTTCTCGACTCGATTACCCGTCTGGCGCGTGCCTACAACACCGTCGTGCCGCCGTCGGGGAAGGTTCTCTCCGGCGGCGTCGATTCCAACGCCCTGCAGCGCCCGAAGCGCTTCTTCGGCTCCGCGCGTAACGTCGAAGAAGGCGGCTCGCTGACGATCATCGCCACCGCGCTGATCGACACCGGCTCGCGCATGGACGACGTCATCTTCGAAGAGTTCAAAGGCACCGGCAACATGGAAGTGCACCTCGACCGCAAGCTCTCCGACAAGCGTGTCTTCCCTGCCATCGACATCAACAAGTCGGGCACGCGCAAAGAGGAACTGCTCCTCGAGCGCAACGAGCTCAATCGCATCTGGGTTCTGCGCAAAGTCTTCTCGCCGCTGTCGACGGTCGAGTCGATGGAGCTGCTCGTCGAGAAACTCGAAAAGACAAGAACAAACTCCGAGTTCCTGAACGCGATGTCGTCGATGTAGGGAGTGGGGTGTCGGGGGTGGGGAGTGGGAGACTCGGATTTTTCCGCCTCACTGAGCGGCGAACCGCAGAACTGTCTCTGCGTCACGCTTCACCGACAACTTCGAACCTGATCCTTTCGCCCGGTGCAAGCTGGGCGAGCTTCCACAAATCCTCCGAGATCACGGTCGCAGGCTGGAGATAGCCGCCCGTGACCGGATGATCCGGCCCCATGGCTACGAGACTCCCATCCGGATGCCACTGTAGCGTCCCAAACTGCATCCCGCACGAAGGCAGCTCGCGAAGGTCGTGTCGCGCATCCGTTTGGTGTAGCGCCGGCGGCCCGCCGGCCGTTCCGCCGCCGGCCCGGCGGCGAAGTCGAATCCCAATCCGATTCATCTCCGAAGTCACCTCCCACTCCTCCGGCAGCGGCGGCGCCTCGTGCGGCCCTGCAATGACTCGAATCAAATGAGGATCGCGCCGCCCGTCGAATGACTGCGCAACGGCAGACGACCCACCACCGGCCACCCGAAGCTCATCCCCCTTCCGCAGCACATGCGGCCCCTCCGCAAACGATGCCCGCATCTCGTCGATACCGCCCTCGATGGCCAGGTATCCATGAAGACCGCCATGAAAACGCCCGATGTCGAGCGCCTCTCCGGCAGACAACGTGAACGTTCGTACCAAACCGCTTCCATCGCAGAACGCCGCAACTCTCGCCGTCCGAAACCGCAATCGCGGCGCGACCAGCACGCACTCCAGCAACGGCACGTCGCCGTTTCCAGCCGCGCGATTCGCGCTCGCCGCCGCCATCGCGTCGAACGCTCCGCCCGGCGAGACACCGTACGCGGCGCGCTTCCAGTCGCGGGCGCCAACAATCGTCGTGAGCTGGCCCGGCATCACGACCTCGGCAACAACCTCTCCACTCGCGACGACGCGATCGCCAGGTGGCGCATCGAAGCGATCGATCGGAACCGCGCGAAGCTGGACGACGTCGCCGGGAGCGAACCGATTGGGCGGCTCGACATTTGGATCCCAGAGCGTGGCGTTTGTGCGCCCGAGGATGTTCCAGCCCCCCGGCGAGTCGACGGGATAGAACCCCGCCATCGCCCCAGCGATCGCAAAGCTTCCTCGGGGCACGAGGTTCCGCGACCGCGGACGGCGCGGCATTCGCCACTCCTCCGGCCACCCTTCGAGATACGCGAAGCCGGCGCGAAAGCCGAGGTAGCGTGCGGTGAGGCGCAGCGACGGAACGCGGGCAAGGAACGCGTCGCGCGTAACGCGCGTGTGCGCGAGAAGCTCGTCGAGATCGGGACCTGAGAAGTCGACGTCGATGACGTGTACCCGAGGCGTGACCGTGATCGGCGGGACATCGTCGAAGTCGAGCTCCGGCACTCCGCGAAAGATCACGTAGAGCGACTGATGGCCGACGATACATGCGATGACGTCGTCGCGAGCGCGCAACGCTGCCGCGCGCGCATGAAGCTCGAGGGCAGCGACATCAGGTCCGAAATCGGCGAGAAGGCCTCGATCGCCGGCACGGGTGACTTTCGGCGTCATACGTGCAGATGGTAACGTGCGAGGTCGATCATGACAGACGAACACACGCACAACGGCTGCAACCACAGCTCGATGCTTCAGGACGTTGCCCGCCAGGCGATGATCGACAAAGGTCTCGCTCCCGACTTCTCGCCTGAAGCTGAGAAGCAGGCGGAGACGGTGACGGGACCGGCGCAGGATAACGACGCGTCGATCAAAGATCTCCGCGATCTCCTCTGGTGCTCGATCGACAACGACGACTCCCGCGACCTCGACCAGCTCACCGTCGCCGAAGACCTCGGCGGTGGAAACGTCCGCGCGATGATCGCCGTCGCCGATGTCGATGCCGTCGTCAAGAAAGGCTCGCCGATCGACGATCACGCTCGCCAGAACACGACGTCGGTCTACACCGCAGCACGCATTTTTCCGATGCTGCCCGAGAAGTTGTCGACGAACCTGACGTCTCTGAATGAGAACGAAGAGCGGATCGCGCTGGTCATGGACATCGTCGTCGATTCCACCGGCTCGGTGACGAAGGGCGATGTCTATCGCGCCCGCGTTCACAACAAAGCGCAGCTCGCCTACAACGCGCTCGGCATGTGGCTGGAAGGGAAGGGCGAACTGCCGCCGAAGGCCAAAGCGGTGCCGGGCCTCGCGGAGAATCTGAAGCTTCAGGACAAGCTTGCCGACACGATGCGCGAATTGCGGCACGAGCATGGAGCGCTCGATCTCGAGACCATCGAGGCGCGCGCGGTCATGAGCAACGGCCAAGTCGTCGATCTGCAGGTCGAGGCGCGTAACAACGCCAAGAACCTGATCGAGGACTTCATGATCGCGGCGAACGGCGTCAGCGCACGTTACCTTGCGGCGAAAGGGTTCCCCAGCCTGCGGCGCGTGGTGCGGTCACCGGAACGCTGGGATCGCATCGAAGCCATCGCCGCGCAGTACGGCGAGAAGCTGCCCGGCGAGGCCGACGCGCAGGCTCTCGAAGAGTTTCTCGTCCGCCGTCGCAAAGCTGATCCGCTCCGTTTCCCCGATCTCTCTCTGGCGATCGTGAAGGCGATGGGAGCCGGTGAGTACGTCGTCGAAATGCCCGGCCAGACACCGATCGGCCATTTTGGATTGGCCGTGAAGGATTACACACACTCGACGGCGCCGAACCGCCGCTTTCCCGATCTCATCACGCATCGCCTCATCAAGGCCGCCCTGGCGGGCCAGACGTCGCCGTACACGCGCGATGAGCTGGAGGCGTTGGCGACGCACTGCACCGAGGCGGAGGATGCGGCGAATAAAGTGGAGCGGCAGGTTCGCAAGTCCGCTGCCGCATGCATTCTCGAGCCGCGCATCGGAGACCGCTTCGATGGACTCGTCACCGGCGCATCCGAAAAAGGGACGTGGGTGCGCGTCTTTCATCCGCCGGTCGAAGGGAAGGTCGTGCACGGCGCGCAGGGGCTCGACGTCGGCGACAAAGTAACCGTCAAGCTGATCGACGTGAACGTTGAGCGCGGCTACATCGACTTCGTCCGCGTCCACCACTGAGCGGCGAAGGCGAGAAGGAAGAGCGCCGGCGCGGCGAGATGCATCAGTAGCCGGTTGGCCGTGACGGCGATCAGATCCGTGACGACCCATTCCGTGGCGACGTAGACGCCGCAGTAGACAGCCATCATCGACGCGATGACGGCGATCGCGATCGTGGCAGGACGGCGATTGACACGGATCGCGCATGCCGCCGCGATGATGACTGCGATCCAGAAGGCGCCCCAGCTCGAGAGGGCGGCCATGTGACGCGGAAATGCGAGCAGCGCGGCGCGCAAGTTGTCCAACTTCTCCGGAATCGTCGGCAGCATGCGAACGAAATTCTCTTCATCGCCTGCCGGGATGCGAGCACGCCACACCAGACGGGCGACGGCAGCGATCGCCGCGAGGATTGCAGGCGTAGCGATCCGTTTGCGAAAGGCGAATGCGCCAATGAGGAGGAAAACGAGCGCGAAGGGCAGCCCTTCGCTCTTGGTGAGGATGAGGAAGACCAGCCAGAGGCCGAAACGGATCTCGCGGTAGCGTGGTTGGACAATGTCGCTGTCGCGAGGGGGTAAGACCTCCGCGACTAACTCGAAAAATGCGCCTGCGGCGAACGCGGCGATAGCGATGTCGTTGTACGCCGAAAGCGCACCTCCTTCCGTGGCAACGGCAAACTGCGGAATCCAGACAAGCAGAGCCGCGCACCACGCGCCCGCTGCGGGCGAGACGAGATTCGAGATCCGCTCGCGCACTAGCAGCGCGAGCGCGGCGAGGAGCCCGACGTAGAGCCAGCGAAGTTGACGGTCGTCGAGATCGTGGGCGAGGGCGAAGATCACGGCACCGTCGATCGGAATCAGAATAGGGTATTGATTGCGCGGATCGAGTGTGGCGCCCTGAAAGAACGGCCCGTCGATTGCGTGCTCATGCGCGATCCCCTTCGCCTTCAGCACCCAGAACGCGCGGCCATCGAAGTCGTTGAGGGGCGTGATGGAGGCGATGAAGGTGATCGCGATCAGCGGTAAGGCCATCGCGATCGTGGGGAGTAGGGTGTGGTGCGTGGGGCGTGGGGTGGGGCAGCTCGTCTTGCGGGTTCGATAGCTCCACACTGCAGTGCCGAGGCTTGTAAGCAGCACCAGCGCGAACGCCGGAACCAATGGCACGTGCACGACGCCGGCGAGGAAGAGGATCGTCCCGACGAGACCCGCGCCGAAGAGGAACGCTTCGCCCCAGCTTCGTCGCCCAACACTCCAGCCAACGAGCGGGAAAAGGACGAGCGTGATGAGCAGACCGATCATGTCGAGGTCACGGTTCCGGCCAGTAGAAGTTAGTCCTGGCGTTCAGCTCACGGGTCGTCACGAACGCATACACGTTTCCGCTGACGGCCGGAATCGTGCTGATCGGCTTCGTCACCATCGCGTGCGGCATGATCGGGATTGTCTCGGCGCCGACGGTGGTCACCGCGATCGAATCGCCCCAATTGAGAAGAAAAAGTTTGGCGTCGCGATGAAGCGGCGACGGACGAATGCGCGTGGCGAACCGCTGCACGTTTGGCAGCCTCGTCGCATCGGCACGTCCTCGGTTCACGAAATAGAACGCGGCGCGCAGCGGAAGCCGTGACTCAACCTGTATCCAGCCGCTATCCATGACGCCGAAGAGTTGATAGACGAGGTCGTAGTACGAGACGGTATCTCCGGCCCCAATCCTCAGTGTTCTGCTCTCTCCTTTTGGCCAGAACGTGATGCGAACCTCGTTCGTGCGAGGAAGCCGTTCCATCGACGCGTTAGAGAGCGCGGGTCCGGTCTGATCGGCGAGCGTTGCCTCGATGACGAACGTCTCCGGCGCAGCACCATCCAGTGAGGCCGCGATAGGAAGAACGAATGAAGTTGCCGGCTCGCTCATCTCTGGCGCGACGACGACGCGGTGTCCCGCGCGCAAATCGCGGTCGCGGAGGATTTCGTACGACGTCTTCTCCACTTTCTCTGACGTCACCGCGACAATCGTCTTCGGCCGCGTAGGATCGGGAGCGGCGTCTCGATAGTCGTTGCGTCCTGCAAAGAGTCTGGTGCGGATCGGGTACAGGTAGTAGTTGGCGAAAATGGCCGCTTCAGTATCGCGAATACCAAGGACCAGCGCGACCGGCTCCTTCCTTGGAAGCGTTTTACGCAGCGACTGAACCGATGCGTACCACGCTCCCATCTGCCGCTCCCTTCGCGACTCGTACGGCATAGGCAACAGCGTCAAAGCTTCGCGCGTGCGTGCCACCAATCGTGGCAAGGTCGTCGCTGCGAGTGACAGGAACAGCAGCGCGCAAACGACGCGCGGAATCAACGAGCGGCTTTTCATCCTTCGCCGACCGACACGACATGATTGTTCGCGTCCAGAGTCACGATGCGCGGCTTGTGCGCGATGGTCTGTCCCTCATGAAACGTGGCAAAGGAGAGGATGCTGATCGTGTCGCCGCTCCGCACCGGCGAGCGCGTTCCCGCATGCAGCGCGACCTCGCCGCTTCCCGACTGCGCCGGCTCGATCCACGTGCGAAATCGCTCGCCGGTGCTGGTGTTGACGACCTCGACCTCCTCGAACGGCAGGATCTCCGCGGCGTGCAGAACGAAGGCATCGACGCGCAGAGAGACCGGCCAGAGCGTAGCCGCGCTGGTGACGATCGCGTTCTGAATGACCGCATGGAGAAGCGTGCGCATCAATGTAATCGTACTAGCTAGTTGCACTCGGCGGTGCCGAGTGCGTTGTCCGTTGTCGGTTGATTGCGGCGCTGGCGCGCCGCGTTGTCGAGGGAAGCAGAACGACGCGACAACCGGCTACGGCCCAGGTTTCAAACCAGACCACTACCCAAAACACACCAGTGGCGGTTCAAGAGTCACGATCGATGGTTCGAAACACGGCATGGCGCGTGTGAAACGCGCCTTCGTGGGTGCAGTCCGCAGCGTCGGGGGCGGAAACAGCAGCATCGCCGGTACAGAACGCAGCATCGTGGGTGCAGCCCGCAGCATCGTGGGTGCAGGCCGTAGCATCGTGGGTGCAGGCCGCAGCATCGTCGGTGCAGGCCGTAGCATAGTGGGTGCAGACCGCAGCATCGTGGGTGCAGACCGCAGCATCGCGGGTGCAGAACATCTCATCGGGGGTGCAGGACGCCGC
>DATLVW010000961.1:0-2476 GCA_035577085.1 Thermoanaerobaculia bacterium | reverse complement strand
AATATGCGTTTCCGTGTCGAGCGGATACCGCTTCTGGCCGTCCTTCTGGTAGCCAGGGTCGGCGTATTCGACATCGCCGTACGGCGCATTGTCTGCAGCCAGAAAAGCATCGACCGCTTCTCTGAGATGCACTGTGTCATCGTCCTCGACAGCAACCACCAGCTCGGCGACTGCAGATGCATACTCCTTGGCCGTGACGGGAGCGAGATCCTTGAAGAACGGACGATTCGTGAGTGTGGACGCGGCGAGCTCCTCGAACTTCGTCCACAGACCCGACTTCGAATCCTTGGTCTCCATCGACCACTCAGCGCTGACGAAACGAAACTCTCCGTCACGGATCTCCTGAACCGCCTTGGGCGTCCACTTCACTTTCGCCCACACCGAGTCTTGCTCGGCCGTATCGCCGCGCGGCGTCTTCTCACCAGCCAGGACAACCTGGGCCTCGCCGGTGTACCAACCCGCGGCGCGCGTGTCGCCCTTTTCGGCTCCTGCGTGGTCGTAGTCGATCGAGATTTTGTCGGGGTGCGCCTCGATGTCCGCGACGAGGAGACCGAGATCCTCCTTCGTGATCGTGAAGAAGTAGGGGCCGTTCTTGGCTTCGGTGACGGCTGGCATCACCTCGATCCATGAGGTTCCGTCGCCGCCCACCTCGGTGGCCGCGGCAGTGAAAACTCCTACTGCGCTCATCTCACCTCCTGCCTCGAGCTCGCGTTTCAGCTTCTCGAGCTTGGGCTGCTGCTCATGGATGGTTGGCATTCAGTCTCCGTAGACGTAGATTCCGCGGCAGCGTCCTCCGCCCTCACACTCGGCCGGTGGCATCTCGTCGAGATATTCGGCGGAATCGACTTGGACGATCAGGCCGTGCAACTCGTCACAGCTGTCGCAGGTGTTCTCGTCGAGCTGCTCGCTCCGCATCGCATACTCAGGCGGGTTCGGCGTCTCCATCGCTCCGGCGGCCCGGCCAAGGTTGAGCGCCTCACCGACAAGCTGCAACACATCGTTATGGAGTGCCTTGCGAACAGCGTCCCCGACGGCTAGACGGACGGTGACTGGCGTCGCGGCTGGGTTCAGCGCGGCGTCGTGCTTCGCAGCGCGAGCCTCATCGGCGACGTTCGACGCCACAAGGGTGGCCCGACTCCTGACCAGCCCGTGAATACCCGGCAGCCCTTGGAGAACGGTTCGCCCGCGGTCGCCGATACCAGGGATACGTAACGCCGCCCTGATCGTCGGCCGGACTCCTCGAAGTTCACGCTGAACCTGTGCGTAGCCGAAGTCGACTGACCGGGTAAGCGATACATAGAGGCGCGCCTCCAGCTCCTGTTGCACTTGGGAGGTGTGAAGTCCGTGTTCGGCTACGAGGTGGGCGAGCCTACGGGCGGCGGGTGCGGCGGCGTGCTCGACGGCCGCGCGCCGCTGGATGATGTGCGCGTTGTGGGCCGGGAAGTCGACGCGCCGCTCGGCCGCGGTCAGCGGGACGCGGGGTGTCCAGTGCTCCGCACGCGGGGAAGCAGTTTCCACTGGTCTTCCCTTCCGGGGATGATCTGCCAGACGTCACCGGCTTCGTCTAGTGCGAACAGGGTCAGTCCTTGACCGAATGGCTGCCCAGACGAGATCTGGATGAATTTCCGCGAGAGTTCGGTCGTGGCCGTACGCTTCGCCGGCGCTGCCTGCGCGCTCATGCCGGGTATTCCGTCGGCTTATTCGTCCAGCCGGTCAACAGCAGGAACTGGTCGGCGATGTCAGCCTGCGTGCCTGCCCCGAGCTTCTCGCGAAGTCCCGGCAACAGTTCTTTGTCTTCCTCGGTCAGCCGTTTGCCGAGCGTCAACCGCTCGACGACCGCCAGTTCGTCCTTGCTGAACAGGCCCGGCATTAGAAGACGAAGTGGACGGTGAGGATGACGGAGCACACCGCGATGATGGCGAGGCACACGTCGCCGAAGGTGAAAGTCATGGCTCCTCCTTAGAGGTACTGGCCGATGCCGTGGTAGCTGTAGTACGAGATTTGGATTGCGGCGGCTCCGCCGAGGGGCACGAACGCGAACCCGGTCAGCGGAATCCCGTTGCCGATCCGGAACGCCTGGTCGCCAGTTGAGAACATGATCCCGATCGAAGCGTTCAACCAAGACCCGCTCGATTCGGACAAGCGCACCGTGCCAGCATCGACACGGATGATCGCGTTGTCGGCACCGGACGGGATCGAGGCGAGCTTCGTCAGGATGCCGCTCGCGCCGGAGGCGAGTTCGAGAAATTGTCTGCTGTCGGCCATCTAGTCCTCCATAGGGATCGGGCCGATCGGTTTGATCGTGTCGATCGGTGATGCCGGCCCACCAGCATCCGGGCGAGGAGGCTTGGGCGGTGGCATTACCGCTGCTCCAACGGGACAGCGTCAGGACCGAACACGCGGTCAGCGTCACCGACAGGAGCCGGGGCGGTCGCTTCAAGTTCAGCGACGCGCGCCTGCAACTTCTCGATCTTCT
>DATLVW010000960.1:0-3590 GCA_035577085.1 Thermoanaerobaculia bacterium | reverse complement strand
GTGGCGCCGAGCGCGGTCGCCTTCTTCGCCGAATCGTCGACGTTCGCGACGGAGATGTACGTCGCCCAGTTCGGTGGAATCTCCTTGGTCTGGTACAGCGCGCCGAGGTCGTTGCCGTTCTTCAGCAGGATCGTGTAGACGCCGTCCGGGATCGGCATGTCCTTCGTCTCCCACCCGAAGATCGAGGTATAGAAGGCCTTCGCCGCCGCGGCGTCGCTTGTGGCCAGCTCGATCCAGCTGAACATCCCGGGCTCGTATTTTTCAATGATGGCCATCGCTATTCCTCCGCGGCGCGAATTCTACTTCGCGGCGAACTTCATGCCGGTCGCTTTCTCGATCTCGCTCGGATCGTCGAGCATGATCCACGTCAGGATCGATACGGGCAGCGATCCGTTCGCGATCAGATCATCGTGAAACTGTCCCAGCCGGAACGCGCTGCCTTTGGCATCGCGGTAGCGGCCGAGAAGGCGCATGATCTGCCACTTCCCGGTGATGTAACTGATCTTCTGCGTGGGCGATGATGCCGCGCCGGCGGCCTCTCCTTCCGCGGCTTCCTTATCGAGCCCGCCGCCTTCCATGAAGTAGTTCACGCCCTGTTCGAAGGTCCATTTGCCGGTGTGCAGGTTGACGTCGACGCCGATGCGCGCGGCGCGATAGCGCGAAAGGCGCAGCACCTGCCCCGCCGACGACGAGTCGGGCGCGTAGAGACCTTCGCGCATGAGCATCTCCTCGCCGTACAGCGCCCAACCTTCGACGAAGACGTTCTCACCGTGATGCCGGCGGATCTCGTTGGTGAGGTGATTGGCGATCGAGAGTTGCAGGAAGTGGCCGGGAATGCCTTCGTGTCCGAGGATGGGGCGCGGGTCTTCGATGGCGGCGCGGATGTAGAAGTTCTTGCTCTGCGGGTTGTAGGTGGGGATGAAGTAGAAGCCGCCGTTGTCCTCGTCGTAGATGCCCGGCGGGTTCATGAATCCTCCCGGGCTGGTCGGCTTGAACGCTTCCGGAAGCTGGCGGATCTGGAATGCGCCGAGGTAAGGCGGGAGCGTGACCAGGTTCTTAGCCTTGAGGAAGTCGATCATCTCCTGCTCGCGGCTCTCGTACGCGGCGAGAAAGGCCTGCTGATCCGCGGGAATGCTCTTGGCGCGCGCGGGATCAGGATCGGCCAGCGACGGATCGGGCAACATAGCCTCGAGGGCACGATAGCGCGCCAGCTCCACGTCGCCGAGGTGCGCGACGTCGCGCGAATCCATCGGAAGAAGGAGGATGTTGCGCAGCATGTAGTTGTAGTTGGCCTCCCCCATCGGCTTCCAGGCCGCCATCTCGGGGAGCTTCTTTTCGAGCCAGTCGGCGAAGTTGTGCATCGCGGCGACCGCTTCTTCGCGGGCGGCATCGAGCGACTCCCGTTCGGAAGGCGTCAGATCGCCGGCGATCGTCATCAGGCTCGTGGAGAAGAGCGGATCGATGGAGCGCGCAGAGTCGATGGCCAGTTGCGAGTAGAGGCGGACGGGATGTTTGAGATTGCGCTGGGCCTGCTCGATCATGGCCGGAATGGCTTTGAGCCGCGCGGTGGCCGCGAGCGCGCGAGTGCGGCCGGGCGCGTAGTCCTTCTTCAGCAGCGAGAAGATGGCGTTGCTGGCCTCGCCGACGTAGACCTGCGGGTCGGTCTCCTCCGGCTTCTGCACGCGCTCGGGGAAGTCGTCGCGCTCGAGCTGCGAGCGGAAGAGGAGCCAGTCGATGGTGTCGTCCTTCGACCAGCCTTTGACGTCGGCCGCGCGTACGCGATCGAGCAGTGCCCGGACGTGTGCGGCATTGCGAGCGGTCGTAGCGGGCGAGAAGTCATCCAGTTTGTCGTCGGCCGCATGAAAGCCCTGGTCGCTGGCGCCGACCGGGTACTCCTTCTTCTGCCATTCGTAGTAGTCGTGAGCGAGCGAATGGAGCTCGGCGGGGGTGATTGGTTTCATGGGCGAGGTGGTTTTCTTCGGCGCGGCGAATGCGGCACCGGCGATCAGTAGTGCGATGAGAGAGGCCAAACGTTTCATGAAGGCGGAGTGTAGCGCGGTCGCGTTTTCAAAGCCGGTCACGCGAAGACGCGAAGGCGCGAAGACTCTTTGAAGGACGTCGGACGTCACCTCGTAGCCGACGCAGGCAGCATTCAGTTTGGCAAACCACAAATTTGGGTTCGTCGACTTCAAACTGAGGTTGGATGACCTTAAATTGAGGTTAGATGACCTTAAGTTGTGGTTGGACAACCTTAAATTAAGGTTGGACGACTTGAAATTGAGGTTGTGCAACCTCAAAATCAGGTTCGGTAACCTCAATTTGAGGACTCCTGACTTTAAATTAAGGTTGACCAACCCTTAAATTAAGGTTGAGTAACCTTAATTTGAGGTCTGACAACCTTAAATTCAGGTCGGGTAACCTCAATTTAAGGTCCGATAACCTCAACTTCAGTTGAACCCGGAAGCAGAAGCCTTTCTCCGCGTGCTCCGCGTCTCGGCGTGAAAGGCCTTTCTGCCAAATTCACTTCGCAACGTTGGCTCGTCCGAAGACGACTGCTCCGAACGCCACTGCGAAGACGACGTAGATCGCGGTGCACACCAGGGTCGCGACGGCACGTTCGCCGGCGGCGACGGCCTTCACCAGCGCGATGCCAGCGACCGCGAAGTGCAGGAAGTTGCCCATCGATACCGGGCGGCTGTAGATGCCGCCGATCAGGCTCTCTTTGGCCATCCAGTTGAGCATGGCGAATCCGAGGTAGGTGGCGCCGAGAACCTGGACCAGCAGCGGGAGCGTGCGGCCGTTGCCGCCGAGCGCGTCGATGATCTCCTGCGGCAGGAACGTCGCGGTAACTCCGAGCGCGGCCATGACCAGCGCGCTCGATGCCATGAGCATCCTCGTGCTCATTCGTACCGAAGCGCTTCGATCGGATCGAGCTTCGATGCTTTCGCGGCCGGGTAGATGCCGAAGATGATCCCCAGAATCGCGCAGAACATGAACGCGAGAACGATTGCCCAGAGCGGCGTATGGACCGGCGGAAGCTCGAACCAGCGCTTCAGGAAAAGGCGCACGAGTGCAGCGGTCCCGTAGCCGCCGGCGATGCCGATGATCCCGCCGAATCCGGAGAGCGTGACGGCCTCGATCAGGAACTGGATGAGGACGTCGTAACGCCGCGCGCCGATCGCTTTGCGGATCCCGATCTCCCGCGTCCGCTCCGTCACCGATACGAGCATGATGTTCATGATGCCGATCCCGCCGACGAGCAGCGCGATGCCGACGACGGCGCCCATGATTCCTGTGGTCGTGTTCAGGATCCCGGAGATGGTCTTCATCAACTCTTCCTGCGAGGTGATCTGAAAATCGTCGGGCTGGCCTTTTTTCAAGTGATGGCGCGCGCGCAGGATGTCGGTCACCTGTTCTTTGGCCAGATCGATATCGTCGCGGGTCTTCACCTGTAACGCGATCGGGAGATGCGTCATCCTGTCGGGCCCGTAGAGGATCTGCGCCGTGGCGAACGGGATGTAGACGACGTCGTCAGGATCGTTGCCGAGCGACGAGCCGCGCTTCTCCATCACGCCGACGACGGTGAAGTT
>DATLVW010000959.1:0-9935 GCA_035577085.1 Thermoanaerobaculia bacterium | reverse complement strand
GTGACGGGCGTGATCAAGGACGAGTGGCGCCTGCATCAACTCTTCCTGCTCTTCGCCGAAACGCTCGATCAGCTTTGCCGGATCGGGTCGGCGTATGAGACGAAAGCGGACGTGTAGTTTCGGTTGTCTCAGGAGACGGTTTCACGCGGCGACGCGGAGGCCGCGGTGTTTCTCTCCGCATCTCCGCGCCTCCGCGTGACACGCCTTTCCAACCATCAAACATTCGCATTGACAAATGTATCTTCCGAACCTATCTTCCACTTCATATCCGTAATCACGCATGTGAAGGAGACACCATGACCATCAACTCGGAAGTGCAGGCCCTCAAGGTTCACGTTTCCCTAAACGTCCGCAATGTCGAAGCGAGCATCGACTTCTATCGCCGCATGCTCGGGATCGAGCCCTCCAAAGTCCGCACCGGCTACGCGAAGTTCGACGTGCAGAATCCCCCGGTGAATCTCGCGCTGAACGAGGTCCCGGACCTCGCCGCGCCCGGAGCCCTCTCCCACCTCGGCATCCAGGTCGGCTCGACCGCCGACGTTCTTGCCACGCGGCTGCGCTGGGAGCGTGTCGGGCTGCTGACGCGCGACGAGATGCAGACAAGCTGCTGCTACGCGAAGCAGGATAAGACCTGGGTCCGCGATCCCGACGGCAACGAGTGGGAAGTGTTCGTCGTGCTCGAGGACAATCTGCCCGAGGCTGCGGGAACGTCGGCGGCGTGCTGCGTTTCGAAAGCGGCGACGAGCGATGGAGCCGTAGCGGCATCGGTCTGAGCGCGGGAGTCGGGAGTCGGGGGTCGGAGATAGTCAGAGATCAGAGTAGTCAGAGATCAGAGTAGTCAGAGATCAGAGATCGAGAGACAAGAGATCAGAGATCGAGAGACAAGAGATCAGTACGCAATCTGCTCTCTTGTCTCTTGTCTCTATCAGTTTGCCAGGCGCTGCTCGCCCGCATAGACATTCGCTCGCCCATCGCGAACGAAGCCGAGGAGCGTGATACCGAATTCGTGGGCAAGCTCGATGGCCAGGGAGGAGGGGGCGCCGACCGCGACCAGGATCGGGATGCGCGCCACTGCGCACTTCTGCACGATCTCGAACGACGTCCGCCCGCTGACGACGAGGATATCCGCTCGACCGCCGTCGAGAAAGAGCGATCCGATCACCTTGTCGACCGCGTTGTGGCGGCCGATGTCTTCGCGGATATAAAGCATCGAGCCGTCACGCGCGAACGCCGCTGCGCCGTGAATCGCGCCGGTGGCATCGAATGCGGCCTGCTCGCCGCGCAACACATCGGGCAGCGAGACCAACAGCTCGTACCGCACTCGGATCTCATCCTCGATCGGCGCAATCGCCACGCGCAGCGCATCGATCGACGCCTTCCCGCAAACCCCACACGACGATGTCGAATAGAAGTGCCGCTTCAGGCGCTGCATGTCCACCGATGCGCCCTCACGCAGCGCGACCCGTACGACATTCGGCGAGCCCCAGTGACGGATCGACTCGATCTCTTCGCGGCTGCGCAGAATCGACTCCGTGAACAGGAACCCGACCGCGAGATCGAAATCGTGACCAGGGGTCCGCAACGTGACCGAGACCGGCTTGTCGCCGACGCGGATCTCGAGCGGCTCCTCGACGACGACGAGGTCGGCGTACGCGTCCCCGTCGGCGCGGCGAACCGTGACTCGCCTGGTTGCATCTCCTGTATCGGACACGACGGCCATTCTAAGATGAGCGGGTGAAGGTCATCAGTCCGGCGAATCGTGCGTTGATGACGGCGAGGCGCGACCGTTTGAGACGCCGAGGATGGATTGCCCTGGTTTGTGCGCCGCTGGGGCTCGCGCCCTTTGTGATCACCGTCGTTCTCTCTGACCGAGTTCCGACGGACAAGCAAGTGGTCGTTACCGGCCTCACGATGTTCTTCGGAATCCTCGGTGTGATTCCTGTTTGCATGAAGCTCGGTTGGGATTCGTTCGCCGAGGCTCGCCGCATCACGAACTTCCTGAGCGACGGCATCGCGCCCGAACCACCGCGCCTGCGCCGGCCGCCGAAATGGCTGCACCCGCTCTTGCTGGTCGTGGCCCTTCTTCACAACCCGGTGGCCATCTTTCGAGGCACCGAGCGATGCTTCGGCGTTTATGCGGCGCCATGGTGGATGGTTGCGTTGACGCTGTTCTTGTTTCTCGAAGCGATGAATCTCTACCTCTGGTTGCGCTCGTCGCGCCTGCGAGCACGTGGAAGATCATTTGCACATAAGATTTGACGATGCTTGCCGAGCTCCTTCTGAAGTGGCCGCTCATCCGCCAGTTGAAAACAGGCGCGGACGGCACTGGCGTCGAAGCGATGTCGGATGCCACGCACGCGCTGCGGCCGAAGAACGAGGGCACAGAGGTTGCGCGGTCCATCTGTCCCTACTGCGGTGTCGGATGTGGACAACTTGTTTACCATGCCGAGGGGAAGGTCGTGTCGATCGAAGGCGATCCGGAGTCGCCGATCTCGCGCGGTCATCTCTGTCCCAAAGGCTCCGCCTCGTATCAACTCGTCACGCATGACGGCCGCGCCACGAAAGTGAAGTATCGCGCTGCGCGATCAAGAGAATGGACCGAGCTGCCGCTCGATCAGGCCATGCGCATGGTGGCGCGGCGGATGTGGGAGACGCGGCAGCGCACCTTCACCGAGACGCTGGACGGCAAGCCCGTCATGCAATGCACCGGCATGGCCCACCTCGGCGGCGCCACGCTCGACAACGAAGAGAACTACCTCATCAAGAAACTCTTCACAGGAGGTCTGGGCATGGTTTGCATCAGCAACCAGGCCCGGATATGACACAGCTCCACCGTCCCCGGTCTGGGGACGTCGTTCGGACGGGGCGGCGCGACGACCGCGCAGCAGGATCTCGCCAACGCCGATGCCATCCTCATCATGGGCTCGTCGATGGCCGAGAATCATCCGGTCGGGTTCCAGTGGGTGATCGAAGCGCGTGAGAAGAACGGCGCGACGATCATCCATGTCGATCCGCGCTTCAACCGCACCTCGGCGATGGCGGATTACTGGCTGCCACTCCGCGCAGGAAGCGACATCGTCTTCCTCGGCGCGATGATCAACTACACGCTCAGCAACGAGCGCTACTTTCGCGAGTACGTCGTTCCGTACACGAACGCCGCCACGATTCTGCGCGAAGACTTCCGCGACACCGAGGATCTGGGCGGGTTGTTCAGCGGCTGGGATCCTGAGAAGAAGCAGTACAACTCCAAGAGCTGGCTCTACGAGGGTGCGGAGAAGAAGGCGGCAGGGCCGGATCCTGCGATGGACGAGAATCGCGGCGGTCACGGCAAAGACCGCGGCGGCGAAGCGCAGAACCTGCACGAGCCTCATCGCGATCCGACGCTGCAACATCCACGATGCGTCTTCCAGGTGTTGAAGCGCCACTTCGCGCGCTACACGCCGGAGATGGTCGAGCAGAACTGCGGCATCCCGCGCGAGCGCTTCCTCGAGGTAGCGGACATCTTCACAAGCGCTTCCGGGCGCGAGAAGACCGGCGTCATCTGCTACGCGGTCGGCTGGACGCAGCACTCGTCGGGCGTGCAGATCATTCGCGCCGCGGCGATCCTGCAGCTTCTCCTCGGCAATATCGGCCGTCCCGGCGGCGGCATCATGGCGCTCCGCGGCCACGCATCGATTCAGGGATCGACCGACATCCCCACGCTTTACGACATCCTGCCCGGCTACTTGCCGATGCCGATGCACAACGCGGCCGACGACAACAATCTCGCTGCGTGGATCAAGACGCACAAGTCGCCGGCGGGATGGTGGAACAACATCGACAAGTACATCGTGTCGCTGCTCAAGGCTTACTACGGCGATGGTGCGACGAAGGAGAACGACTTCGGCTTCGAATGGCTGCCGCGGCTGACCGGCGATCATTCGCACTTCGGCTACTGGCTCGATATGGCCGACGGCAAGCTCGAAGGCTTGTTCGTGATGGGCCAGAACCCCGCCGTCGGCGCGCCGAACGCGCGGCTGGAGCGAAAAGCGTTGTCGAAACTGAAGTGGCTCGTCGTGCGCGATCTCGTCGAGACGGAGACGGCCACGTTCTGGCTCGACTCCCCCGAGATCTCGAGCGGCGAGCTGCGGACCGAAGAGATCGAAACCGAAGTCTTCCTCTTTCCCGCCGCGTCGCACGTCGAGAAAGAAGGGACGTTCACGAACACACAACGTCTCCTGCAATGGCGCGAACAGGCCGTCGAACCTCCCGGCGCCGCCCGCAGCGAGCTTCACTTCCTTTATCACCTCGGGCGGCTACTGAAGGAGAAAGCCACCGATGCGCCGCGCGATGCCGGACTCCGTGCGCTGACGTGGGACTACCCATGCCACGGCGCGATCCAAGAGCCGAGCGCGGATGCGGTGCTGCGCGAGATCCACGGGTGGAAGACCGACGATGAACGCTCTCCCATCAAGAACTTCAGCGAGCTAAAGGCGGACGGATCGACCGCATCCGGCTGCTGGATCTACTCGGGCGTTTACGACGGCGAGAACAAGGCGAATGGCCGAGCCCCGAAAGGGAAGTATGCGCACGGATGGGGCTACGCCTGGCCGATGGACCGGCGCATCCTTTACAACCGCGCCTCGGCCGCACCCGACGGGACGCCGTGGAGCGAGCGAAAGAAACTCGTCTGGTGGGATGAGGCAAAAGGGGAGTGGGGGGGCGACGACATCGCCGACTTCACGAAGACCAAGCGCCCTGATTTCGAAGGCGATCAGAAGAAGGGTGGCGATGCGACGCTTCGCGGGGACGCGCCCTTCATCATGCATCCCGATGGCGCCGGCTGGCTCTACGTCCCGTCAGGCTTGAAGGACGGACCGCTTCCCGCGCACTACGAGCCGCTCGAATCGAATCTCGTCAACGATCTCTATCCCGATCAACTCACGAATCCTGCCTCGCATCGCAAAGAGCGCCCCGACAACGCCTACGCGACATCGCCCGACGCGCGCTTCCCCTACGTGCTGACGACCTATCGCCTGACCGAGCATCACACCGCAGGCGGCATGTCGCGCACGCTTGCGCATCTCGCCGAGCTGCAGCCCGAGCTCTTTGCCGAGATCTCGCCCGAGCTGGCGGCGGAAGTCGGTGTCATCAACGGGGATCACATCATCGTCTCGACTGCACGCGGCGAGATCGAAGCGCGCGCCCTCGTCACCGGGCGGATGCCTTCACTCGATGTGCAAGGCAAGCGCGTACACCAAGTCGGCCTGCCGTATCACTGGGGCGGACGCGGCCTCGTTCGCGGCGACGTCGTCAACGACCTCGTCGCTATTTCTGAAGAGCCCAACGTGCGCATCATGGAAGCGAAAGCGCTGACGTGCAGCGTGCGCAGGAGCGAGCCGCTGACGACTTCCCTCGATTAGCCGTGTAAGGGGTCAGACCCAAAGTGGAAGTGACGAAAATTGTCGCGGCTTCGCCAATGCCATCTTCCGTCACTTCCACTTCGGGTCTGACCCCTTCCGAAGGTCCGTCACCGATTGCGAAACCGGAACCGTCGCTTTCGGCATCGAAAGCGATCATTGCGGCATCGAAACCGTTGTTTCCGACATCGAAACCGATCATTGCGGCATCGGAACCGTTGCTTCCGGCATCGAATTCGATCATTGCGGCATCGAAACCGTTGCTTCCGACATCGAAACCGATCATTGCGGCATCGAAACCGTTGTTTCCGGCATCGAAACCGATCATTGCGGCATCGAAACCGTTGCTTCCGATATCGGAACCGATCATTGCGGCATCGAAACCGTTGCTTCCGATGTCGGAACCGATCATTGCGGCATCGAAACCGTTGCTTCCGATATCGGAACCAATCATTGCGACATCGGAACCGTTGCTTCCGGCATCGGAACCGCGCATTGCGGCATCGAAACCAATCATTCCGACTTATTACCGCCCTTTCCGTCTTTTAGCGTGCATTTCGCCTCACTTGGTGCGTCCTCCTTGCCGGAAAGGGTGGTGCGCATGTGAGAAGCCCGCAAGTTCCGGAATTCGATGATGACACGAGGTTCGGTAGTGAATATGCTGTTTCAGCATGGACAAGCGAGTGTCGATTGTCGTCGTCCTCTTTCTGCTGACCAGCCTTCAGTCCGCGCGCGCAGCGACCGAGATCCAGCTATCGCAACCGAGCATCGGCGATTTGGCGTTGCCCGTTCGGTTGAGGACCTCTGTTGCTTCGAACGGACGCGGCTACATAGTGGCGTGGGAAGCGAGTTCAGGCTCGATTGACGATGTCACGGCTATCTACATCCGCGCCCTCGGCGCGGACGGCATTCCTCTGCGGCCATTCCCTACGTTTCTCGGAGTGGGGCGTGAGCCTCGTGCCGTCTGGAACGGTCACGAATACCTCCTCGTGTGGGGCATCACATCGCCCACAACCGGATCGCAATTCACCCCGTCGGTAGTCGGCGTACGGCTACGCGAGGACGGGTCACTCATCGATGCCGACCCGGTCGCGTTGGTGAGCGAGGCGAATCCCTTCTCGACGCTCACTACTGTTGTCTGGAACGGCAGCCGGTATCTCGTTACCTGGGATCGCGGGATGGCGCTCGTCGATGCGGACCTTCAGCATTTCAATCTCGTTCTGATGCCGTCGACCGGGGGTAACCCCACGTATTCCGCGACGTCGGGCGGGAGCTTCATGGTCCTTTCGCAGGGCTTCTCGCTCCCTCAAATGAGGCTTGTCGTCATACCCGTTTCCGCGGCCGGAGAATTGGGAACCGTGAATTTGCTGGAGGGGGGACGCGGGAACATCATCGGTGTCGATGGCGGCTACGTGATGCTGCGGGACGACGAGACGAATCTTCACCTGAGCCGGCTCCGCGGCGACGGCACCTTGCTTTCGAGCTCCATTGTGGCGCCGGGACGTGTCGGATACCCGAGGCTGGCAACGAGGGACGGCCGGATCGTCTCGTCGTGGGAATCGCTCCCCGACGAAACCCACACGCGTGTTTGTGTAGCGCGTTTCGATGCGTTTACTCCGACTCTTTGCTCGACCGTCAGCGCAGGGCTCCAACACGACCCATCCATCGGTACGGCGTCGACGTCGATTCTTGCGGTATGGAGCGACACGAGCAATGGCCGCGACAACGTCCGCGGCCTGGTCGCGCCCCTGTCCACACTCCCGCTGGTATCGGCCGGTGCGGGGATCAGCGTCTCCGATGCTTCGTCCACTCCGTACGTGGAACGACGCGCCGATGCCACGGTCGCTGTGGCGTGGAGTGAGTACAACCAGAGCTCAAAGCATTTCGAAGTCCACCTCGGCGGCAGAAGCAGCCAGGGCGAAAAGCTGGCGGAGCGTGCCGTCTTCCCGAATGGATCCGATCAGACCGTTCCGGCAATTGCCGGCGGTAGCAGACGCACAATGGCATTGTGGGAGGAAGGAGCAGGTGGTTCGTCGAAGATCCGGATGACGATCGTCGACGATGTCACGAAGGCCGTCGTCGCCACTCTGCCGCTGGCCGACGGCACGGCACCGTCTCTTTCGTTCGACGGAAAGGAATGGCTGGCAGCGTGGCAATCACCCTCCGGCGTCATTCGTTATGCGCTGATCGATAGCGATGGAAACGCGGTGGCCACGGGTGCCTTGCCCGGCCCGACCGGCGGATCATTTTTCCAAACGGCGCCCGCGATGATCTGGAGCGGAAAGACTTTCTTCGTGGCGTGGCACGAGACGGTGGCGACGGCGCCCGGTTTCCAGGCAGGCGAGAGCATCAAGATGGCAGCCATTGACCCTGGCGGAGCGTTGCAGGTAGCGACGACGCTGGACTCCGCCGACGCCGGGCTGGCCTTGCCGTCCGCGGCTTCCAGCGGCGGTCGCCTCCTGGTTTCATGGGGCGCGCCGGCCGGGACGCTCCGCCAGATGCTTTTTGATTCCGCCGGCAAACAGCTCGGTGCACTCATCGAATTCGCGTCGCCGTTTGCCGTCTCGCGCTCGCGTACCCACGCGATGGCAAACGGTTTCGCAACGCTTGCGGGAAGCCGCATCGCCCTGACCTCGCTGGATGGCCGCGCTCTCGACTCGTTCGATGTACCGGAAACCGCCGCCGGCGGAGACTTCGCCGTCGATGCCGCTAACCGATTCATCCTCGTCTACTCGCGTACCTTGGCGACGCCCTCAATTGCTACCTTCGCGCAGACGATTGGATTGCCGCGCAGACACGCTTCCGACCACTGATGCGCCGGCCATTTCGAATGCGATAAGCTCGACGCGCATGGCCGTCACCGGTTTCCTGACCGACTCGACCCTTTGTATCGGCTGCAAAGCGTGCGAAGTGGCGTGCAAGGAATGGAACGACGTCCCCGACGACGGTTTCGTTTGGAGCGGGCTTTCGTACGACAACACGCTCGCGCTCGGCCATTCAACGTACCGGCACGTCAAGTTCGTCGAGCGGCAGCCGCAGGCCGGATGCGGAGGTAACTCTGGCGAGCGGATGACGTGGGAGTTCTCGTCTGACGTCTGCAAGCATTGCGGGAACGCCGGCTGCCTCGAAGCGTGTCCGACCGGTTCGATCGTGCGCACCGAATTCGGCAGCGTCTTCGTGCAGCCCGACATCTGCAACGGCTGCGGCTACTGCGTCGTCTCCTGTCCGTTCGGCGTCATCGACCGGCGTCCCGAAGATGGCCGCGCATTCAAATGCACGTTCTGCTACGACAGGCAGAAAGCGGGCGCGGAGCCGGCATGCGCGAAAGCGTGCCCGACCGGATCGATCTTGTTCGGCAAGCTCGATGAGCTGGAAGTCGCCGCCGATCGTCGCATCGCCCAGCTCCACGCCGCTGGGATGAACGACGCCACAATCTGGAATCCGAAAGAGACGAGCGTCGGCGGAACGCACGCCTTTTTCATCGTGCGCGGCGACCCGCGCGCCTACAACCTGCCCAGTAATCCCGAGGTGCCCACGCGCTTGCTGAAGCAATCGTGGAGTGCCGCGGCAATCGCAGCAGGATTCATGATCGCCGGAACCATCGCCGCGTTCTCACTTAGCGCAAGGAACGCCGGCGTCCCGCCGGCTGGCCCGGCGGCGTCCCGCCGCCGAGGTGCGCGATGAAACCGCCGCGTGTTCCGGACAGCGCTACCGAAAAGCGCCTCGACGACATCCGCGAGCAAGCCGCCCTCGGACGTCTCGACGCCAAAGGCGTCCGCCCATCCGGATCGCCGTTCCCCGAGGCGGATGCGGAACATGGCTACTGCGGATTGCCGATCGTCAAAGCGCCGGTGTGGACGTGGGAAGTTCCCGTCTACTTCTTCGTCGGAGGTGCCGCCGGTGCTTCCTCGGTCCTTGCGCTTGCCGCGCAACTGAGCGGCGCGCCGCACTCGCTGGTGCGCGACGCTCGCTGGATCGCCGCAATCGGCGCTGCCGCTTCCGGACCGCTCCTCATCCTCGACCTCGGCAAGCCTGAGCGCTTCCTCAACATGCTCCGCGTATTCAAGCCGCAATCGCCGATGTCGGTCGGAGCCTGGACGCTGTCACTCTTTGGCAGCGCGAGCGCTGCCGCCGCGATCGGAGAAGAGCTCGGTCTGAGACGAATCGGCGATGCTGCCGCGTTCGTCGCAGCACTCTCCGGCGTGGTCATGGCCACCTATACCGGCGTGCTGCTCGGCGCGACATCGATTCCGGTATGGGCCGCGCACGCGCGCACATTGCCAATCCATTTCGGCGCATCAGCCCTGGCGTCCGCGACCGCAGTCCTCGAGCTTCGCGGTCACGATGCGCGAGCGCTCAACGTATTAGGCCTCGCCGCTGCGATCGCCGAGACATCGATGGGCGTGGAGATCGAGTCTGACAAGGCGATCAGCTCCGACCCGTTGCGCCACGGCGCGACCGGTACCACGATCCGCATCGGCGGCTTCTTCTCCGGACCTCTTCCGCTCGCACTCCGCCTCCTCGGCATCCGATCGA
>DATLVW010000958.1:0-11535 GCA_035577085.1 Thermoanaerobaculia bacterium | reverse complement strand
CGCCTGCGCAATGGCATAGGGGTTGAGATTTTCGGAGCTCTCGACCTGGATGGGAGCCGTTTCACGCACCGCGCGTTCGCCCATGGACCCCTCCTGTTTGCTGAGTTCGAAAACGATACCACGCTACATGGAGTAGAGAATGTGACAGTAGATTCGGACCGAGGTAGCATTCGTGATGATGGAAGCGAGCGAGCTGCTGCAGAACCTGAGACTAATCGTGCGCGACGAGATGACGCCCTTCATGGAACGCATGGAAGCGGGTTTCGATCGAGTCAATTCGCTGTTCGACGGTGTATATGTCCGACTCGATCGTCTGGAGACAGAGTATCAGGCGCTCAGGGCAGGATTGGCGCGCCTCGAGGCTAGACTTGATCGCGTTGAGAGCAGACTCGGCAACGTTGAGAGCAGATTGAGCAACGTTGAGAGCAGACTTGAGAGCGTTGAGAGCAGACTGGGATGCGTCGAGTCAGAGTTGCAGCTAATTAAGGTAGCTCTGGCAAGACTCGAAGCGCGTGTCTCAGCGATTGAGACCCGCCTTGCTGATGTAGAAGGAAAGGTCGATCAACTCGCATCCCAATCCGAGATCATCGAGCTCAAGCAGGAGATCGCGATGCACAAGGCTCGCATCGCGAAGCTCGAAGCGCGCCGTTAACCGCGGTTGCAGCTCACCGCCGCGAGCCAACGACCGCGCGCAATGCGCGCATCCGCAGGTCGAGCTCGTCGGGTGTCATCGCGGCGTACTTTGGCGGCAGCAGTCGCCGGCTCGATGATTCGAAGACGGCAAGCAACTCCATGTACTCCAGCATCTCGGAGTCGCGGCTTGGGAAATAGTCGGACGCCGCATGCGTGAAGTTGTCCGCGGAAACTGTGGTCGCGCCGGCGCGCGCAGCGTCATCATTCGCCATCAGGATGACTGCTTCCACGTCGGCGTTGCTGTAGCCGATGAGCTTCTGCGAGAAGTTCTCGCGCAGAGCGATGAAGTTGACCGCCGTGACGATGGCGTTCTTCTTCAGGAGGGCATTGGCGACGGCTTCCACCTCTTCCGCAGACTGCGAATAGAGGAACGGGATCTTGCGATCGAGGCGGCCGGCGCGTTTGAGATCGACGTCCAGCTTGTCGGGCCGGTTCGTCATCACCAGGAAAAGGATTCGTCCGCGATTCGACGTGTCCGACATGAACTCCTTGATGCGGGCAATGACCCGCGACGACGTCCCGCCGTCGCCTTCGCCATCCGTGTTGCCGAACGCGCGGTCTCCTTCGTCGATGATCACGACGACCTGTCCGATGGCGCGGATGACGTTGAGGATCTTCTCTAGATTTCCCTCCGTCGCGCCAACCCACTTCGAGCGAAAGTTCTTCAGCTTGATCGTCGTCAGACCGCACTCGCGCGCGAACGCCTCGGCCACGAACGTCTTCCCCGTTCCCATCGGTCCGGTGAAGAGAACACCCATCGGAACGCGCGCTGTCTCGCCGTTGCGGATGCTGTTGGCGATCACGAGGAGGTCCTTCTTGACCTCGTCCATCCCGCCGACGACTTCGAATCCGTGCGCCGGTTCCACGAACTCGATCAGACCGAAACACTCGCGCTCGAGAATCTCGCGCTTGCGGTGCGCGATGAGCGTATCGACTTCTTTGCGGGCGCGGGCGTCGCGATCCTGCGGAATGCTGGCGGGCTGCGCACCGGGCGCAATCAACTTCGCGATCTCGTCGTGACTGAGACCGGCCGTCAGCGCCGCAATCTTCTTGGCGCGTTCGGCGGTGTCGGGACCGGTGAGGATACTGGTGATGAAGTCCTCGCGCTGGCGCGATTCCTCCTCAGTCGCAGGCGGTGGCGTGAGGATGGAGATGATCTGGATGGACTTGAGACCGGCTGTGATCTCGCCGTAGCGAGCGACATCCTTGTCATCAAGACGTTTGTCAGCGACGCGGACCGCCGCATTACGCTCGTCGCGATCGGGCATCGGGAGCTCGACCACAGCAACGCGCGGATTGGACACGAGTTTCGTCGCTAGCTCGGTCAAATTCTCGGCAATGAGGATGACGATGTTGTCGCTTCGCTCGATCTCTTCGAGGAACGACCAGCGATGCAACGTCACGAGCGCAGCGCGGTCGGCTTCACTTTGAAAGTTCGGATCACCGGCGGGGGCGATCGCTTCCGCATATTCGAGGATGACAGCCGTCCTCGTGCCGCCCACGAGCATCCGCTCGAGCGCCGCCAGAACGCGCGGCTTGTCGCCGGACAGCAGCGCCTCGTCGATGTTGACCGTGGGCGCGCGTTTGAGAAAGCGGATGCCCGTGGCCACGTTGTAAACCGCGATCGTCTCTTTGGACTGATCGAGCAGAACCTCGCCGAGGAACTCGGTGAGCGTAACGATGCGGCCGTCGCTGATCACTGCGTCATACACGTTGCCGTGCAGGACGAAGATGGAGGCCTCGCCTCGCAGGTAACGGCTGCGCAGCTCATCGGCCCACTTCGGAAGAATGGCTTTCGTCATACGCTCTCGGTTCCGTTGAGTAGTTTCTCTGTGTCGATTGCGGTCTGGCGGATGGAATCGACACCGTCGAGCAGATCATCGAGTTGTCCGGACAGTTCATTCGGCGATTGCATGGTCACGATCTGATCGGCGATGAGCTGGAACGAGTTCTCAATGAGATCGAGTTGGGCGCGGGCAACGCCGAGGTATCGGCCGATCTCGTGAACGCGCTCGACGCGCTTTTGAATCACGGCAAAGTTCTTCAGGGCAATGTCGCGCTCGGGCGCACTGGCCTGCGGTGCGATCGATCGATCGTGCCAGCGCTCCCGATCGCGCTCGAGCGCATCCACGTCGACCGTGCCGAGGTAGTTTTCATAGCGGTTCACGGTCAGGGCCATCTCCAGAAACGACTCGACGAGTTTGTGCGTCTTCACTAGCTCGATACGCAGCAGGTCACCGGTGAATGAAGGGTTGGCAGATGCGAGCTTATTGATCTGCTGCTCGCGGGCGACCAGCCCATTCACGCGCTCCTTCTCGCTGTCGGGAAGATCCTTCATCTTCTCATTGCGGTCCTGCTCATCCATCGCCAGGCGGATCTTTTCGAGGCGCGGGTCCCAGAGAATGCGGCGAAGGTATTGCGAGTCGGATCCGTGCAGAAGCCATAGCGCCTCGGCGCCGAGAGCGATGACGCCAGGCAATGGATTGGCTGTGAGCACGGACGCCGTCAATCCGCCGAGCAGCAGCGAGAGGTTGTAGGGATTGGCGAATGCCATCTTCAGGTAGGGCCGGTTATGAAAGGCAGCCTCTTTGACCGCGTCGGTGGCGGTCTCGCGAATGGCGCGGCCGAGGTCCGCCTGGGGTTGCGCCGGCTTCGCGACAGGCTTTGCGGCAGCAGTTTGCCCTGGCGCGCGCTGCGGCGTCACGGTCTGTAGCGGCGAGGCGTCCTTTTTCGGAGGATCGGGCACGGGATCATTCTACGAGGCTGGCGCGTACAGGAAGTCGAGGAGTTTCTGTTCCACTGCTCGAAACTCCTTTGACGACTTCAGAGCCATGTCCCGATTCTGGAAAAAGGGCACGTCGACACGATGGAGGATTTTGGTCGGACGCGGGGCCATGACGTAGATCGAATCGGCGAGGTAGACCGCTTCCGATACGTCATGCGTGACGAACAGGATCGTGTTGTCCTCGTCACGCGATACGTCGAGGAGCAGACTCTGCATCCCCCAACGGGTCTGCGGATCGAGCGCGCCGAACGGCTCGTCCATCAAAACGAGCTTCGGCTTGTTGATCAGCGTCCGAGCGATGGCCACGCGCTGCTTCATGCCGCCAGAGAGGTCTTTCGGATAACGGTCAGCGAAGTCGGCGAGTCCAACTGCTTCGAGATACTTCTTTGAGCGCGTCGCACGCTCTTTAGCGTCGAGACCCTGCAGCCGAAGGCCGTACTCGACGTTCTGGCGGACTGTCAGCCATCCAAACGAGGTGTAGGCCTGGAACACCATTCCGCGATCGCGGCCGACGCCGGTAACCGGCACGCCGTCGATCAGGATCTCGCCCCTCGTCGGAGCGAGCAGACCGGCGACCGATTTGAGAATCGTCGACTTGCCGCATCCGGACGGCCCCAAAAAAACGACGATCTCGCCGACGTTCGGCTTGTCGACGATGTCGAGCGTCACTTCGCGCACCGCTTCCGTTTCCCGGCCATCGTGGCCGACGTACGTCACGCCGAGGTCAGTGATGCGCAGCCGCGCTTGTTCGGAACGCTCGCTGACGTAGGTTGCCTTCGACGACTTGGCGTCGACGGTGACAGCGACAGTTCCCGGTTCGCCTGCTTGCGGTTGTTCGTCAGCCATCAGCGTCTTCCTTCCAGCGAAAGAGAAGCGCAGAGATCATGCGAATGACCTGATCGGTAATGAGGCCAATGCCACCGATGACGATCAATCCGGCGAACGACCACGAAGCCTTCTGATGCGTTCGCGCCAGCTCGACCATGTATCCGAGTCCGTGCTCGGGATTCACGGCCTCGGCCAGGATGACGTAGGTCCAGAGGATCGCGTTCATCACTCGGAACGACTCGAAGATCTCTGGAAGCGCCGCCGGTAGGAGCACTGTGCGGACGACCTGCCATTTGGACGCGCCGAGGGTCAGCGCGGTCTGCACCAACTCCTCGGGAACGGCACGGATCGCCGAAACCACTACCGGAAGCAGATAGACGAACACCCCAAGGAACAGAAAGGCGATCTTCTCCTGGTCGTAAATGCCGAACCAGAGAATGAGCAGCGGAATGAATGCCGAGATCGGCATGTACCGCAACGGCGCGACGATCGAGTCGAAGAGGTGATTGATCGGGTTAAACGCCCCCATCAGGATCCCGAGCGGAATCGCCACCGCAGAGGCCAGGAGGAACGCGGTCACGATCCGCTGCGTCGAGATTACGATCGAGGTGAAGAGCTCGTACTGAATGAAGAGCTGTAGCGTGCCGCGAATCACCTCGCTCGGCGACGGAAGAAAGTCCGCGGGCGCCAAGTGCCCGTAGCTGACGATGCTCCACGCGCCGATGACGACGATCGGCATCACGAACGCGAGCGCCAGCGCCGTGCCTCGGGGCACGGGCTGGCGAATCGACCAGATCGAATTCCTGCGATGTGCGGTCATTACTGAGTCGTGAGAACGACCTTGATTTCCGTGCGGCGATTCAACTGACGTCCGGCTTCGCTGGAGTTGTCGGCGACCGGGTTCGTCGAGCCGCGGCCGATGGTCTGGAAACGGTTCGGATCGATGTTCGGGAACGTCTTGACGATGTAGTTCTTCACCGCCAGAGCACGCCGTTCGGAGAGCGTCATGTTTTTGGTTGGTGACCCGGTGGCGTCGGTGTTTCCTTCGACGCGCAGGTAGGTGTTTCCGAACGACGTCATCGTGTCGCCGAGGGAGTCGAGGACGAAGAACGAGCCCGGCATGATGTCGTCGGACCCCGGCGTGAAGTGAACCTCGATCTGTTTGTTGATGATGGCGCGGTCGTTCGCTGACGGCGCTTTCGCGGCAATCTTCGGCTCTTCAACCTTCTGCGTTCCGTAGTTCGCGGCCAGCGCGTTGAGGAAGCGTGTGTCGACCCAGTCCTTCGCCTCGACTGAGCGTGTGACCAGCCCCTTCTTGCGCCAGATTACGAACGCGGTCTCGAACAGAGTGTCGTAGTGGGCTTTGCCCCCGGACAGCCCGTAGAACTGCGCGTTGTCCGCATAGGTCGTGAGCTTGAGTCCGGAGAGCATTCCCGACACCGTGTCGGTGTCCAGCTTCAGCGCTTTGCCAACGATCGCGTAAGAATTGGCTGGATCGTTCTTCATCATTTCGATGCCGTCGAGCCAGCCGTGAACGAAATCACGCACCGATTCGGGGGCCTTGTCGATCACATCCTGCCGCGCGCAAAGCGTGTCGGCGATGATGTTAGTGGCGGCGGTAGTGGAGACCAGAACGTGCGCTTCGTCGCCGCGTGCCGTGACGGCTCCGGAGAGGTCGGGCTCCCACGTTACGGCAGCATCGACCTGCTTCGCTTTGAACATTGCGGCCGCGGCCGGCGCATCCTGCGTGAAGATGATGTTCTTCTCGACGGCGGCCCGATCATCGGCCGACAGGCCTGACTGCGACAGGAGATAGAGCAGCAGGAAGTGCGACGGTGTGAACTGGGTGCAGGCAATCCTGTGCCCCTTGAGTTGCTCGATCGAGTTGATCGACGCCAGCGAGACGATGCCGTCGCCGCCGCGGGACCAGTCCTGCATGATGATCGACTTCGCCTTCTGCCCATTCTCGGCGAGGATCGAAGCCTCGCGCGCCCAGTTGTCGACGGTGTTCCACATGATGTCGACGTCGCCCTTGCGGAATGCAGCGAGCTTCGAGGCCGGATCTTCGATCAACACGAACTTCACGTCGAGCCCATATTTCTTGCGGAAGTTGGACGCATCATTCGGTTCCAAGCCGTTGTTGAAGACGATCCCAGGGGAGTGACCGGCCCACGTGTTGATGGCAACGACGAGCGGACGATTCAACTTGCCGCCATTGACGCTGACAGCGGAGACACCGGTGACCGCGGCATCGCGCGATGGGTCGGCGGGCGCGTTCTTGAGGGCATCGAAATCGTTGCTGCCGACCGCGCTCGTGCTGGTCTGGGATTGCCCTTTGTCGCTGCCGGTGGCCCATCTACGAATTTCGGCGCCCTTGTAGTGCCAGGCCGCATAGCCGACGACGGCAAGGACCACCACGGTAATGAAGAATTTTGCGAACGGAGTGAGTTTCATCAGATCCTCCAAAAAATCTTGCGAGCCCGATATGAGCAGCTCCCGCGCTCAGGCCCGGGATGGCCAATGACTACATCGTCTTCTGGCCCTGTTGCTGCGCGGCTTTGCGAGCCTTCATCTCTGCGAGCTCCTGTTTGGCCTGAACGTCGCCGACCTGACTGCGAAGGCCGGCCAGACGGGAGTCGAGCGACGAATCGGAGAGCTCTTTGCCGAGGTTCGCTTCGGCGATCGTGTTCTTGATGTGAGTCCGCACGTTGTCGAGCGCGCGCACCTCGTCGTCGACCGAAAGACCGTCGAGCTGCTCCTGAATTTTGATACGAGCCTGTGCCGACTGCATCTTGGCCAGCATCGTTTCGCGCTCGGCCTGCAGCTTCTTGATCTCTGACTGCACGCCGAGGAGCGACGTCTTCGCCGACTCCGCATCGGAATGAGCCGTCTGGAGATCCGTCTGCATCTCCGCGATGTCGGCCGTGAGCTGATTCTTCTTCTGAATGAGGATGACCGCAAGATCATCCTGATTCGTCTCGACCGCTGTGTTCAGCTCGGCCGTTGTCTGGGCCAGATCAGCGTTCGCCTTCTTGAAACGATCGTCGAGATCTTCGCGGCGGCGGATGATCGCCGCGGTGGCGCCCTTCAGCTTGGCGTACTTGGCGATCATCGAGTTGATCGCGTTCTCGTACGCGATCTCGGGGTGGTCCTGCTCGATGTCCGCGATCCAAAGAGAGAGAAAGCCCTTCCAGAGATTACCCAGCCTAGAAAACACTCCCATAGTTCTCAGCTCCCTGATGGTTCGTGTAGCTTGGGCGATTCGCGAACGACGCGCGCGACCGCTTCCTGCCCGAAGAACTCGAGGACTTTCTGCACCTCGAGCTTCTTCTCGTTGCAGGAGCTTACGACGCTTTGCTGTTCCGCGACCCGATCCTGCATCACAGTCTTCAGTTTTACGATTTCTTCTTCGTATTGTTTGATGCGCTGGTCCGCCTCGGAGGTCACTTTGTCCGTATCTGCAGCACCAGCACGGATATAGCCGTCGAGCGCCTGCAACTCCTGCGCGCCCGCTTCGATGATCTTTTCGATCGGGACGCCGAACGCCCGCAGCGACGCCATCACGATCTGCTTCTTGACCGCAGCCTCGGTGTCGGGCGGAAGTGAAGTCAGCAACTCCAGCGTGCGCGAGACGCGCTGCCGCTCGTCGGCATCGATGCCAGCGGCCTCGAAGACTTGATCGAAGTCGACCTTGCCACCCGGCGCGGGCGGAGGGGGCGTGCTGAAGACAGGAACGTCCGCTTGCGGCGCCGCAGCGGCCGCGTCGTCAGCGGCCGCCGGCACCGGCTCATCCGAGCCCTCGGCCTGGTCCTTGACCACGAACCAGCCCATCACGGTCGATCCCCACGTCTTGTTGTCGCTCATGGAACGAGGGGAATGTTACGACATCTTGTGCAAGCCGAGTACGACCAGGACAATTGCCAGCAGCGCGGCCACCCAAGGCTCGAACGCCGGGACGGGCGGAAAGACCTCGAAATCGAAGATCGTCTGCGCTCCATTGACGGCGATTCTGAAGTCGTCGACGTTAGCCAGCATTCGGGCACCGTCACAGCCGGCCAGGATGGCCATGCCGGGTCCGAGGTTGCCGGATTGGAGACGGGCGCCGGGATGCGCGGCTGCATAGGTGGCGAGCGTTACAAGCGGAGCATTGATCGGTCCGAAGAGCGACCTCCAACCACCTGCGAGTGCGTTCCACGATTGCCAAGCGCCAGTGACCACCGCGCCTTGATTGGGGATGCCCGGCGTCGAGCCGTCCTGTAATCGCGGTTGGAACTCGATCTGATCGGAGGGTGCGGACGGGTTATTGGTATCGATGCTCAGAAGAAGCCGCGGCGCGATTCCGGGGGAGGACGAGATGACGACGTACGTGATGTATCGAAGCTCGGTGAGATCGGTAAGTGGTACGCCGTCGAGTGCCGAACCAAAGAAGACGACCAGAGGCGAGTTTGACGGGATATCGATTTGGAGGCTGCCCGAGCCAAGGGGAGGAGTACCTGGCCCAAGGACGAAATCGACTGTGCCAGGAGGGGCACCGCAGACCAACAGCGGTCCGTTGTGCCACGACCCGAGGTTGTTTGGCGTCACGAACACGTACGCAGCGTTGGCGACGACGCACGAGAAAAGAACGATAACGAACAGCCAGAGCCGCATGACACACCAAGAAATACTTAAGGGTGTCAGTTTACCACGACGGGACAATGATCCGGTGCGCTCTTGCTACTCACGACATCCAGTTCACGCCCGCTTCCTTGTTCCACTTGGCCGTCATCTTCTTCGACTTTGTCCAGAACTCAATTGAGCCGCAGCCGGTGATGTCGCCGACGCCGAACTTCGAATCGTTCCAGCCGCTGCAGCTGAATGGCTCCGCCGCGGCACCGGCACACCGGCGTTCACGCCGGCCATCCCTGCCATCGAGAGAACGATGAAATTGCGTTCGCGGGAATAAGCGAGGTCCGTTGCGGCAGTACTTCGGCGATTTTGGACCGTTTTTAACCAAAATCGGGTGATTCCGACCCTCCGAGGGCGACTTGGTCGATTTTCAATTTGAGTACCGACTCAAAAAATATGAGTACGGACTCGAGAAACATGAGTACCGACTCACCGGATTTGAGTCCGGACTCGAGCAATGTGAGTACGGACTCAAAGAACATGAGTACCGACTCAAGAGACTTGAATACCGACTCAAACGTAGTGAGTCCGGACTCACCAAACTTGAGTACCGACTCACACGATGCGAGTACGGACTCACCGGAAGTGAGTACGGACTCGCCGGGCATGAGTACGGACTCAAATGACATGAGTACCGACTCGAGAGGTGTGAGTACCGACTCATCGGTCTCGAGTCCGGATTCGAGAAGTTTGGCTCCCCACTCACGGGACGAAGATAGCGATGCGGTTCGCGGTTGCCCGGATGTCGACGTTGCCGGTCTGGAAGATTCGTGATTGCTTCGTGACCTCCGCTTCCCGCTTCCTGGCCCGTCGATGAGTCATCCGCTGCCGCGAGCAACGACTCTCGCATCATCGCGATGAGGCAACCCGGCAACCTCGCAGATCGGCGAGCCGGAACTGCGAGTCCGCGACTCGACAAAACCAGTCCCGTAACCTTCCGATGGGCTGCTGCGTCTCACATTCAGAGCCCGGCCATCACCCTGTCACGTTCACCGTTACGACATCCAGTTCACGCCTGCTTCCTTGTTCCACTTGGTCGTCATCTTCTTCGACTTCGTCCAGAACTCGATCGAGCCGCGGCCGGTGATGTCGCCGACGCCGAACTTCGAATCGTTCCAGCCGCCGAAGCTGAACGGCTCCCGAGGCACCGGCACGCCGACGTTCACGCCGACCATTCCAGCGCTGGCGTTTTCCATGACGTAGCGCGCCACGCCACCGCTTTCGGTGAAGACGCTGGCGGCATTGCCATACGGCGAGCGCTGCTGCACACCGACAGCCTCGGCCACGTCATTCGCGCGAATGATCACCATCACCGGTCCGAAGACTTCCTCCTGCGCGATCCGCATGTCAGGAGTGACGCGGTCGATCAACGTCGGGCCGACGTAGTAGCCGTTCTCTTTGCCCTTCACCTTGTAGCCGCGCCCGTCGACGAGCACCTTCGCGCCCATCTTCTCGGCCTCTGTGATGTAGCTCTCGATGCGCGCTTTGGCTGCAGCCGAGATGACCGGTCCGATGTGAACGCCCGGCTGCATCGACTGAGCGATCGAGACCATCCGCTCGATGATGTGATCGCTCTTGCCTACGGCCATCATCACCGAGGCGGCCATGCAGCGCTGACCGGCACAGCCTGACATCGAGGCCACGACGTTGCTCGACGTCATCTCCGGATCGGCGTCCGGCATGACGATGAGGTGGTTCTTTGCCCCGCCGAGGGCCAGGACGCGTTTGTAGTTCGACGTACCGCGGCGATAAACGATCTTTGCCACTTTCGTCGAACCGACGAAGCTGATCCCTTCGATTCCAGGATGGTCGCAGATCGCCTCGACCGTCTCCTGGCCACCGTGAACGATGTTGAGCACGCCGTCAGGCAGACCGGCATCGCGGAGAAGCTCGGCGATGCGGCCCGAAGAGATGGGAACGAGCTCGCTCGGTTTCAGGACCATGCAGTTGCCGAGGGCGATTGCATTCGGGATCGTCCAGTTCGGAACCATGTTGGGGAAGTTGAACGGTGTGATCGAAGCGACGACGCCGACCGGGAAATGCTCGACACGGCATTCGACGCCGCGCGAGACTTCGAGAACTTCGCCGGCCGTGATCTGAGGCAGCGAGCAGGCAAACTCGCAAAGCTCTGCCGACTTCAGCACCTCGGCGCGCGCTTCGCTGTCGATCTTTCCGTTCTCGGCCGTCACAAGGCGGGCCAGCTCGTCAATGTTCTGCTCGAGGAGCGCTTTGAATCGATAGAAAACCTGGACGCGTTCCTTGATCGGAGTCGCGGACCAGCCAGGAAACGCTTTCTTCGCGGCCGCGACGGCGCGGTCGACGTCGCTTGCGGCCGACAACGGCACACGCGAGATGATCGATCCGTCGGCGGGGTTGAAAACGTCGAGGTAGCGATCCGCCCCTTCGACAAACGTGCCCCCGATGTAGTTGCGGACGTCGGGGTACTGAGTGGTGGCAGGGCTTTCCATCGTGGTCATAAAAGTCTCCTCGGGTATTCCGCTCCGAACTCTATCCGGGTAGCGCGAAGAATCAAATTTGACGAGCTGTCATTCCGAGCGGGC
>DATLVW010000957.1:0-10033 GCA_035577085.1 Thermoanaerobaculia bacterium | reverse complement strand
ACGTCAGGCTGACGTTACAACTGCTGGCACCCGAGGAAATGGTGCACGAAGGCGACGAGAGCGTCCCCGACATCGGCGCAGCCTGACAGCTGCTCCCGTTCCAGTTCGTCCCCGACGTGCAGCTCGACGTGGCCGTGCTCTTCGCAAGCAGAACAGCGTTGTTGTACAGGAAGAACGACCTGCTGCTGTAGGGCACATCGATCGTCGCTGTCCCGTTGTTGCCATTGCCCACCACCGTGCCTGCGCTGGGTGTGTTTGATGTTACCTGCGAGGTTCCAACGGGGTTGGTCGTCGTCCACGTCAGCGTGACGTTACAACTGCTGGCACCGGAGGCGATGGTGCATGAAGGAGACGTGAGCGTCCCGGACATCGGCGAGACCGACGATTGACACGTACTCCCGTTCCAGCTCGTCCCCGAAATGCAGCTCGACGTGGCCGTGCTCTGCGTCAGAAGCACCGCGTTGTTGTACAGGAAGAACACCCGACTGCTGTAGGGCACGTTAGCTGTGGTCGAGTTGTTGTTGCCGTTGCCAACGACCGTCCCAGCGCTGGGCGTATTTGACGTCACCTGTGATGTTCCTACCGGGTTGGTCGTCGTCCACGTCAGCGTCACGTTGCAGCTGCTGGCTCCAGAGTCGATGGTGCATGAAGGAGAAGTGAGGGTTCCGGACATTGGCGAAACCGACGATTGACACGTGCTCCCGTTCCAGCTCGTCCCCGAAATGCAGCTCGACGTGGCCGTACTCTGCGTCAAGAGCACCGCGTTGTTGTACAGGAAGAACGTCCGGCTGCTGTGGGGCACGTTGACCGTGGTCGAGCTGTTGTTGCCGTTGCCAACGACCGTCCCAGCGCTGGGCGTATTTGACGTCACTTGCGAAGTTCCTACCGGGTTGGTGGTTGTCCACGTCAGCATGACATTGCAACTGCTAGCACCCGAAACAATGGTGCACGAAGGAGAGTTGAGGGTCCCCGACATCGGGGCCGGCAGCACAGTTATTGATGTTGCGTTTGACAGCGTGCCACTTGATCCATTCCTAACAGTGATTTGATACGCACCGCTCTGCCACCCATGCGCCGTAAAAGAGATCGCCGTCGACGTTTTCGTTAACAACTGTCCATTCGCAACAAAACACGTCGGCGCGCATCCCGGGCCGTCTACACTTGCCAATACCGTGGCGGGCGCAAAATCCTGCCCGTGGACAAGGATGACGAACTCGGGCTGAGCAGTAACGGTGGGTTCCACGTCACTTATCGTTGGAACACCGGTCTGAGCTTTTGTAATCACGATCGTGCCGGTTGCCTTGGCGATAACGTTGTTCGTGTTGGTCGCGCTCAGTGTCACGCCAAATGTACCGACCGGTAGCGAAGCTGACACGTCCGGGCCCGTCAGATCAATCGTCCCCACCCTCCACGAGTACGCCAGTCCTTGTCCGCTCGGATCGACACTTCTACCAACCGCGGAAAGCGTCACGGTGGTCCGCGTATCAGATGTCGTCAGGTGCAATGTATCGCCGTCGGTTACTCTTACACCATGCGCTTCCATAAAGAATCCGGCCGTCGGCGAGCCCAGCGGATAAGATACCGCTACAATTAAGCCAGCTGACGCCGTACCGCCGCTCAAGTTCCTGACGATCAGTTCGATGCTATGGGACGACCCCGGCGCCAGCGCAGCCGTGCTCTGGAGTCCAGTGCCTGAGGCAATGCCATCTACCAGCCAAGCATACGTAAGCGTCCCATGTTGTGGGTCTGAGCTCCGTGCTGCGGACAAATCGACCAGCGCTTGGCTACCCGCCGGCACCGTAAGGCTCAGCATAGTATTCTCTACGCCTGTCTTCGAACCGTATGATGCGTCAATCGCGGCAATCGGTGTAGTCGAGACACTGTCCACGACAAAGACACCTGATGCGTTGTTGCTGCTGCCCAGATGCGAACTGTCGCCCGGATCAGTCATGAGCGGAAATGAATCCCTATCGGTGTGGAGCGTGAATGCGCTCACCGCGTCGCCCGTTACCTGGGTCATAAGGTCCACTTCACCGTTACAAGGACCATCTACCGAAATGGGCGGGCCACCTGCTTTCGTTGAGAATCGAGTCGTAGCCGCAGAGAGAGGTACCTTGCTTAGGCTGATGGCCGGTAGATGGATGTCGTAACCATGGGCCTTGAGGGCGTCGTCTAGCAACGATCCTATCCAGTCGATCAACGAACCCACCCCAACGGAGGCGCACTCGGGAATCTGCCCCCCGGTCTCTGCGTCAATGTATCTTTCGATTAATTTCTTTATGGTCTCGTCGGCGAGATAGCTCGGCAATGGTGACTGGAACACGCCGTATACGAATTCCTTGGTCGGTTTGCCGGCGCGCACGTGAATCTCGGGATTCACGTGAAGCGATTGCAGTTCAAAATTGCCGAGACCAAGTATCACGTGATCCACTATGGATGCTATATCCATTAGGACGGCGGCTAGTTTCGTGGCAAGGCTTCCGGGACCAACCTGGCATTCAACAACTGCCTTGTTGATGTCGGAACCAATGTCGACAGCTTCCCACGCGGTTGCCGCTATAAGGATATCGAGTTCCTCAGCAGTCGGACCACACGCCGAAGTCAGCGCCCGCGCGCGGCTATGCAATGATAGAGTCGCCGCTTGCGCACTGCGAATAGAGTCCGAGGCCATAAGTAGACGCTCGATCAGGCTGATGGTCTGCGCATCCACGTAAACGCGCTCAGTCCCGTTCGCAGTCTCCAAGTCAAAGGATCGCGGAGTTCCCGCAAGTGCGGCATCACGCAGATCGCCCAACATCGACAGGAGGACGTACGGGAAAGCCTGTAGCGACTGGACATTGGGCGCCGGTACGCCATTCGCTGCCATTGCCGCGCCCGCAGCTGGAATTCGCGCGTCCAGTGAGTTCTTGAGCCCTTGCAGCATCTGTGTGAGAATTTGGCCGGGTGGTGTAGTGAGCTGGGGGAGCTCAACAATAACGCCCGGCACCGGTGGTGAGACATACCCCGGCGCTGTTCCAATGGATAGTGAGAAGCTTCCACTATAGAAGGCAAGCCCATCCACACTAGGAAGGAGTGGTATCACAACATCGAGAGATCCTCCGGAGGCATTCTTCGCCGGGAGGTGAAAGAGCCTTCCGTCGGGGAGCGTCAGAATGACGTCATTCTCTAAGGCAACCGGGCTCAGATTGCTTCCACTAAGAGTGATGGTAGCGGCTGGCGATGCAGAGGAGGAACTCAAGGAGTCCAGTTTTGGCGTCACGACAGTGATCATCGTCGATGACCGTCGCAGAATCACCGCGAAATGCTTGCCGTCGCCGTTAGTGATGCTGATTCGGACGGTCCCCCCACTCGGAAACCAATCATTGAGCGATCTCCCACCTGCTGCACCCGAGAGTGTGAGGACGCCATCGGCTACGCCGATCTGCGTTAACGGTTGGTCGTTAATCGAGGCGGTGACAGGAGGTCTAAAAGTCTCGTCCTGTGATCTCTTTGTGAGGAAGATGATGTTGCCTGCTGGCTGACCGTTTACAGCGCGTTGCCGGGCGTTCCGGAAACTGAATCGAAGTTGGTCGAGCGCTCCCGTCACTTGGGTGACGGTGACCGTTGTCGCCGCGGTCGTGGTCCCGCCAAATCCCGTCGCGGTAAGCGTGTAGGTTGTCGTCGTAGTCGGACTAACCGAGACGGAGCCATTGTTTGGTTGCGTCCCGGAGACTCCGCTGATCGAGACTGTTGTAGCGTTCGTGGTGGCCCAGCTGAGCGTGGAAGACTGACCTGCATTTATTGTTGATGGGCTGGCCCCGAACGAGGTGACCGATATAGTACCGGCAATGGGGAGCGACAGGACCTTCGAGGCCACCTGCTGCGGGCTGCTGCTGTCCTGAACCGTGACCGTGAAATTGAAAGTACCGGCAACCGTGGGCGTTCCGAACACAGCTCCTGATGACGAATTAATGCCCATGCCATTGGGCAGGCCGCTTGCCGACCAGTTGTATGGGGTCTGACCTCCGGTTGCAGCAATCGCCTGCTGTGCTGCGTACCCAACTCCGACGGCTGCTGTAGGCGGGTTGAGCGACGTTGTTGTGATCGAAAGCGCCGGTGTGGAGCCGACTGAGACGGTAATCGACAGCCCCTTTGAGGCGGTTTGATGTGGACTGCCGCTATCCCCGACGGTGACCGTGAAGTTGAAGGTACCAGCGACCGTCGGCGTTCCGAACAGGGCGCCTGACGACGAATTGATCGCCATGCCATTGGGCAGGCCGCTTGCCGACCAACTATACGGAGTCACTCCGCCAGTGGCTGCTATGGCCTGCTGCGCCGCATAACCCACTCCGACAGTCGCTGTCGGTGGGTTGAGCGCGGTGGTGGTGATCGAAAGGAGGGCCGCGTGCGCTAGAGGTGCTCCAAAAAGGAGCATCAGGAAAGCAAGAAGACACGCGCGTGTTGTTTCTGGTGACCAACTCCGCTCGATTGAGAACCGCAACCGAAGAGAAGACTGCATAGCTACCTCCAGCCCGTCGCCAGCGGGCAAACCTCGGCCCCTGAAAGGGCTAACGAACTATGGGTATGGCGTGCCGATCTCTACTCTCGTTGCGCACTCTATCACTTAGTACGGAAAGCTATCGGGATGGCGAAATTTGGAAATTCCGAGGCTTGGCAAGTACCTCGTTCACGTCGCGCAGCACTTGGGAGCCCGAGACGCTTTCGCTTCTGCCCTCTCAAACACAAACGCGAAGCTCCCCCTCCTTATCGCGCCGGTCGAGACCTCGCTGAGGTAGGCCTCTTCGAGGGTGGGTTTCACTTCTGCGGTGTGGAGTGGCTGGCCTTCCGCGTCGACGCCGCGGAGGCGGATTCCGGTGGGGACTCGCACTCTGGTGATGATGCGGTATTGATGGGAGAGCGACCGCACCTCGGCGTCGGGGACGATCGTTTCGAAGACGCGGCCTCGGGCTTTGGCGATGAGGGAGTCGACGGAGCCTTGCCAGCGTAGCTCGCCGCGGGCCAGGAGGAGGATGTGCGTGGCGGTGGTCTCGATGTCGCTGGAGATGTGGCTGGAGAGGATCACGATCCGGTTTCCGGCGATCGAGGTCAGGAGGCTGCGGAGGCGGTGGCGGGCTTCGATGTCGAGTCCGGTGGTTGGTTCGTCGACGACGAGGAGTGGCCGGTCGCCGAGGACGGCGCGGGCGATGCCGATGCGCTGGCGCAATGCCGCCGGAGAAATCGCGGACGCGGCGGTTGTCGTGCTCTTCGAGTCCGACGGCGACGAGCAGCTCTTCGATCTGTCTGTGCCGCTGCGGGGGCCGGTCCATGCCGCGCTCGAGGGCCCAGAAGTCGAGGAATTGCGTTGCGGTCAGGCCTGCGTAGGCGGTGAACTCTTGCGGGAGGAATCCGATCGACCGGCGGAACGCGGCGATGTTTTCGGCGCTGATCGGGACTCCGCACCAGGTGATCCTTCCGCGTCGGCTGCGCAGCGAAGGCGCGCTCGACGAGTGTGGCATGGCGCGATGTCTCGGTCTATCCGCCCACGATCCTCCGACTCGCACCCGTTGTGGGATTCCAGGCCATCACATGCTTCTGCATGTCCTGGTAGACAACCTCGCGCAGCGGACCGATCGCGGGGCGAAGCTCGTAAAAGCCGCCCTGCGTCCATTGGCCGACGTTCGGCTCACGCCGTTCGACCACGCCACGATTCACGTCGATCGAGACGAGGTTGCGCGTGCCGGACATCGCGGTCAGCAGCACGACATGCGTGCCATCGTCGCCGGCGAACCACGCGGGCGCGCTGGGTCCGAGCGCGATGTCTCGAACGGGCGAACCGTCGGGCGCGAAGAGGTGCATGACGGTGCCGCCGGGCTGCGTTTCGATGACGACGATGCGTCCATCGCGAAGGCAGCGCGACACCGAAGCCCTCGATCCGGTCAGCAGCGTGCGGATCACCGTTCCCGTGCGCGCGTCGTTTAGGGTGACGACGTTTGATTGCGCCACGCGCACGACCATGCGCGCGGCGGTGGGCTCGAGAGAAAGGAAGGCGTACTTCGGAGAGCTGATCACGCCGGTCTCGCGCAGTGCTCGTGTTCGCACATCGAGCTCGAAGATGCGGAGCTCGGAATCTATCTGCAGGTAAATGCGGAAGAGATCGGGCGTCACGAAAAGACCACGTGCAAACTTCGTCTGAGGGATGCGCGTCGATGCGAACGAACGTCTCGTGGCCACGTCGTAGATCGAGAGGATGCCTTGATTGACCGTGGCGATTCGCCCTCCATCATCGGACGGAAAAATGAAATCGCCCCAAACGGTGAGACCCGTATCGATCGGTGCCGCGTCGCCGACTGTGTAGAGGCGCAACTCGGCTACATTTCCCACGAGAACAGGCCACAGGGCAGAGCGACCGTCGCGCGTGTATTGAACCGCTCCCCGCGCTGACTGTGCATCGATGCGGATGCTTCGTCCGTCATCAATGTTCATCAGCCAGGCAGCGACGTAATCGCCTCGATTCGAGGTCTTTCCGGCGATCGTCATGAACGCTGTTCCGGGCGAGTGCGAGACGACGGCGTCCGTAATGTCAGCCGGCTTCACGGAGACAACCCACCACACAAATCCCGCCGCGAGGAGCAGCGCAACGGCCATAGCGCCCCAAAGAAAGTGGGACAGCGCAAGATGGCCGCGCCGCCGGTCGGTGCGCCCGCGCTCGAGCTGCCACGCTCCGCCGGCGACGATGGCGATCGTCAACGCAATTGCAAGAGGGATCAGCAGCCACTTGACGAGGTTCGCGGCTAGGCCGAGCGCGAGCGGCAGGCTGAGAAGCCAGATCACGGCGCCGCAAACGACGGCCGCGACAAAATCCGCGGCAATCAGCGGCGAGCGAGAACGGACGAACGTGCCGATGACGTGAGCAATCAGAAAGAGCGCTACGGCCGCTCCCAAAACGGCCACACTCAACTGCGCGAACGTGATATCCCAGACACTCGCCCACGAGTTGCCGATGAAGCGCGCCGGCGCGGCGATGATGCCGAAGCAGCCGACGATGAGCACGATGCCGGCGGTCAGCTTGCCGAACCAGATCGACAGCGATCCGACCGGTCGCGAGAAATAGAACGACATCCGTCCCGCGGAGACGTCACCAATGAAGGTGGCGCCGGTGATCACGCCGAGTCCGACCGTGAAGCCGCTCGACAGGATGACCGCCAGGATCACGATGGCCTCGCCTGGCGACTTGCCCTTGCTCATCGGAATCAAGTTGAGAATGACAAAGGGCAGAACCGCGAACGCGATCGCCGCGTAGGCCACGAAGCGCTTCTCCTCGAATTCTCTGGCCGCAATGACGAGTGCGTTTCTCATTCATTTCTCCCGTTGTTCCCGCCGGCGATGGCGATGAAGATCTCTTCCAGCGACATCGCCTGCACCTCGGCCGCGCCGATGCTGCTCGTGCTGCGCATCTGCTCGAAGGCGATGTCGTCGTAGTTGCTGACGATCGCCTCGGCACCGCCGCCCCAGGCTCGCATCACTGTCGGACGCATCACGGTCGTGTCGAGCGCGGCCGGATCCGTGGCGAAGCGGATGCGTCGGAAGCGCGATTTGAGCGCGTCGACTTCTTCGTCGAGTACGAGCTTGCCGTTCTCGATCATCCCGACGCGGTCCGCGAACGTCTCCACGCCGATCAGATCGTGCGTCGTGATGAAGACCGTCGTTCCGCGGTCGGCAAGGTCGCCGATCACTTCCTCGAACAGCGACTTGCGCGCGACGACGTCGAGACCGAGCGTCGGATCATCGAGGACCAGCAGCTCCGGCGTGTTCGCAAGCGCGAGCGCCAGCGACACCTGCTTCCTCTGACCTTTCGAGAGGCTGCCAAAGCGGCTGCTCAGCGGTACGCCAAACATGCGGAGGCGCTCCTCGACGCTCTCCTGATCCCACTTGCGATACAGGCGCGCACAAAAGCGGGCGATTGCGGCGACACTCATTTCCGGCGGGGCGTCCGCATCTTCGCTGACGACGCCTACGCGTTGCATGAGCTCCGAACGGCGCGACCAGACGTCTTCGTCAAACAGCGTGACCTTGCCGTCGCCAGGTTTCTGCTGGCCGAGGAGACAGCGGACGAGGGAAGACTTGCCGGCGCCGTTGCGACCCACAAGCGCGTAGACAGCGCCCCGCGTCACGCTTAGAGACACCTGATCGACCGCGACCTTTCGGCCGTAGTTCACTGTGAGATCCGCAATCTGAATCGCACTGTCGCTCATGCTTTTCTCCTGTGCTCGCGCACGACACGCTCGTATGCCGACTCGACTTCATCGACGGCATCTTCGAGCTCCGAGCCGACCGCGATCGCAGTCGAGGCATAGCGGATCGCGGCATCGCGCAGCGCTTCATTCCGCTCGTTCTTCCTCGGCTGCACCGGCACGTCAGCGACGTACGTTCCTTCGCCACGCTTGACCGCGAGCACACCACCTTCGGTGAGCCGCTGATAGGCGCGTGCGACGGTATTGGGATTGACGCGAAGATCTTTGGCGAGGTCGCGGACGGACGGCACGGATGCGCCCGGTTGCAGCGCGCCGAGGGCGATCATGCGCCGGACGCCTTCTTCGATCTGGCGCCAGATGGGGGCGGGGTCTGTCGGATTGATGGCGAACATGTTGTGTAAGGGGTTGGTGGTTGGGAGTGGAAAACCGAAACGCTCTCGCACCCCTGAACAACCCGATCTCACTCGGCAACGTGTACTAGATACCTAATACAGTAAGTCAGAGTGTACTTGCTGTCAAGTGGCATGCCGTTTGAGTAGTTTCGGGGTATGAGAAAGACCCAGAGGATAGCTATCGCAGTCGCGGCGGTTGTGGCCGTCGCCGGAATCACATCCATCGTTCTGCGGCATGGCAACGACGCGACGACCCGACAGCAAGACCGGGCGCAAACGGTGACCCCGCAGCTTCCCGATACCGCGATCGTGAAGGCGGTTCAGGATGCGAACATCCGCATCGACGGATTGTCCGCAACGAACGTCGGCGGGATCGTCGTTCTCAAAGGAACGGCAGACCCGGCCGCAGCGCAACAGGCCGCCGCGGTGATCCACCAGCTCGGCTTCGCGCGCGTGGCAAACCTCATCGTGCCGCGCTCAGCGATTGATGACGACTGGATGCGCCGCGAAGCAGAGAAGCGGCTGGCATCGACACGCGCTCTCGATGGCTGCACGCTTCACGTGAGCTGCGCCAAAGGCATTCTCCGCGTCGAAGGGACGTCGTACAGCGACATGCAAGCCGAAGTCGCCCGCAACGTCCTCCGCCGCCTCGGCGCCAGCGAAGTACAGGTGCAGTTGACAAAGTTGTAGGTGACGTCGCGCGACTTCGGGTATCGAGGTCGCGCGATATAGAAGCCGACGCAAACCGTCCCCTCAAAACTGCGGCGGGTCAACTTGATCTTTCAGGGACGCGGCGCATACTTAGCAGGCTATGTCGTTGCCTGAACCAAGCCTCCTCACACCTGAGGAGTACCTCGATATCGAACGCAAGTCGGAGATTCGAAGCGAGTACATCAACGGCCGGATGATTGCGATGTGGGGGGCAAGCTGGCGGCACAGCATTGTCAGCGGCAACCTCTTTCGGGAGCTCAGTTCTCAGTTACGCGGCAAAGCTTGCGAGGCTCACACAAACGACCTTCGGGTGAAGGTCAGCCCCACTGGGATGTACACGTATCCGGACATCGTCGCGCTTTGCGGTGAAGCTGAGCTCGAAGACGAGCATCTCGACACTCTTCTGAATCCCTCAGTGATCATCGAAGTGCTTTCCGATTCGACCGAGGCGTATGACCGGGGGGAAAAGTTCGCCCACTACCGTCGTATCGACTCCTTGCGCGAGTATGTCCTCGTCTCGCAGAACAAGATCCGTATAGAGCTTTTCCGGCGCGACGCAGATCAGTGGATCTTCTCCGAGGTCACTGGCCCCGACGCCGTTCTCCATCTCGAATCGATCGACTGCCACGTCGCCGTCAGCACGATCTACGAGAAGGTGGAGTTCGAAACGAAGTAAAGGCCGACTCGCAGATTTACCCT
>DATLVW010000956.1:0-4830 GCA_035577085.1 Thermoanaerobaculia bacterium | reverse complement strand
GTGGGGGGTGGGAGAAAGAGTTGGATGATCTCGTCGATCGTCTTGACCGAGTCCGATTCACTCTCCCACACCCTACCCCCCACTCCCCACACCCTCATCTCAAATGATCCCAATTCATGATCGCGTTTGTCACCAGCGCATAGCTGCCCTGCGTGTTCTGACGCCACATCGGGTTGTTGGCGAAAAGGAGGATGTGGCCTTTGCCGCGGGGCGAGTCGACGACGAGCGGTTTGCCGGCGATCTCGTCGCCGCCTTCGAGCATGCCGGAGAGGAGTAGCTGGTCGGCCTGTTTGGCGAAGGAGACGATGACGCGCGGACGGTCTTCGACGCGAATCTGTGCGTAGTCGGAGTTCCAGGGTGCATCCTCCGGCGTCTGGAATCCTTCCTCGCCCGGAGCGGGCTTCGGCCGTTCCGGCATCGGCGTGAAGGCACGGCCCTGGGCGACGTCGGGATCGTTCTTGCCGCCCCGGCCACTCGGCCGTGACTCGGGAGGCGGCGCGCCGAATCCGACCTGGAAGATCGGCGCGCCTGCGTAGTAGACCGGCATCGTGTCGTCGTACCCGGCGGCGATCGGACTCTTTTTGTCGGTGATGCTGGCGAGAAGGATCGTGCCGGGGGCGCGCAACTTTTGCGGCTCGATGACGCGCACCCATCGCGCCAGGCCGTACTGCACGGCCCAGATCGACGTGTCGCGCGCCGTGATCAACAGGCCACCGTCTTCGACGAAACGCGTCAGATGATCGACGCCGGAAAGGCCGAGGCCGGGACGCATGTCGTCGGTCTCGTCGGTGCCGCCGAGGTTGGGTGTCAGCGCGGTCTTGCGCCATGGGAGAGGCGGACCGGGAGGAAGACCGTTCACGATCTCCGTCGATGAATTGGCGCCGCCGGTCGGGGCGAAGAGGATGACGTCAAATCGATCGCGAAGGTTCGGCATCTTCGCGACTTCCTGCGTTGAGAGGTAGGTGAAGGGAATGCCAAGCGATTCGAGCCCGAGCCGGAACCATCCTTCGTCCTGCGTGCGCAGCCAGGTGTGGAGGACGGCGATGCGGGGGAGGTGGAGCTCGTGTGTCTTCGTGGATGGCGTTGATGATGCCGCGACGATCGTGCCGGCAGCGTATTTCTTCGCTCCGACCGTGAATGCTTCGTCGGCGACGGCCCAGCGAGCCTGCGGCGTCGACCAGATGGCGCGCGGAAGGCTGGTATCGGCTTCGTTCTCGAGAATCAGTGGCGACGATGATGTCGCCGTGCCTCCCGTCCATTCGTGAGCAGCAACCTTCAGCACGTCGGGATTCGCCACGCGTTTGAAATCGACGTTCTTGAGATAGCCGAGCGTCCAGCCCGTGTCGTCGTACACCTTCTCGTCGCTGCGGACGTACTGGACGTCGAGCATCGCGTCTGCGAGCCGCGCGTAGGGCTGGTCCATCCGGACGATGAAGCTGCCTTTGGCGAAGTTGACCGGCTGGCTCGGGTCGGGTTTCGGCGGACGAGCGTCGGACGAACGTAAGTCGGACTCTCCAGTCCGACTCTTTTCATTGATCGCTTCAGAAGACTGTCGGACTGGAGAGTCCGACCTACGTTCCGAGGAGCCTTCAGGTTTTGGCGCGGGCGGCGGCCAGTTCACCGCCATGCTGAACGGGGCATCCGACTGCTGCACCTCGATGCCATGCATGCGCAGGAGGTTCATCAGATCGGTGAGCTGTCCCTGACGCTTCTGTGCGCCGTCGAAGACCCATGCGGCGGGTCCTTCATTCGCTGCTTTGGCGATCGAGCGTTTACCGAGGAGGTAGAACTGATCGAGGAAGTGTTGGCGCCGGTCGGCGAAATCGGAGAGCGCGAGCAGCAGGCCGCTCTGCTGATAATTGATGTTATTGCGAAGTGACCACTTCACGGTTCCGAGCGGCGGATTGGGACGGAACCAGGCGCGGTCGCTTTGTCCGCGCACGACGCGGTCGGCGGTCATCGGGAAACGGTTGCCGAAGGTCTCGTAGAAACGGCCGATGGCGTTGTGTCCCTGTCCGGCCCACATCATGTAGTTCGGAGCCCAGCCATCGTAGAAGCCGTACGTCCAAACGCCGGGAAGCCCACGCTTCGTCAGCTCCTGTACTTCGTGCCACGCCATCCGCTGCCACTCATCAATGACGAGAGGATCGAGCGATGGGTTGTACGGCCCGGTGCCTGTGGAGATGTACATGAAGGGGACGGACTCGTGGAGATCGTGGAGGACCTGCGGGTGGAACTCGAAGAATGTATGCAGCACGTTCCGGCTGAGCGCGAGGGCTAGTCCGAGGTTGTCGCGGTTGTTGTCGTGGGCAACGTAGTGGCCCCAGTAGACGAGCGACGGAACAGGACGATTGGGATTGGCGTCGCGCCAGCGGGCCAGATCGACCTGGCGATCGCGCCCGTCCACTTCAACGACCGGCGTGATGACGACGATGACGTTGTCGCGGATCTTGCGGATGAGCGGCGAGTCCTCGACAGCCAGCCTGTAGGCCAGTTCCATCAGCATCTCCGGGCTTCCCGTTTCGGGCGAGTGAATCGAGCCGGTGATGTAGTAGATCGGCTTGCCCGAGGCGATGAGCTTCGATGCGTCGTCGTCGGTCAGTTTGCGAGGATCCGCCAGCCGTTTGGTGATGTCGCGGTAGTGGTCGAGATGCGCGATCGCTTCGTCGGATGCGACGGCGACAGCGATCATCTCGCGTCCTTCTTCGCTCTTCCCGATCGAGAAAACCTTCACGCGCGGCGATGCTGCCTCGAGCGCACGCATGTAACGGTTCACGTCCTGCGAATAGGTGAGATGGCCGTCAGCGCCGGCGACGTATCCGAAGAACTTCAGCGGCGTCGGCACGCGAGCGGAGGCCGGCAGGTGATCGACCATCTCGGTCGTGAACTGCGGTCCGGTCGTGAACTGCTGGATCTGCCGCGTGTAGTCGGCGTCATTCTGCTGCTGGGCCAGGGCACTGGTGGCGATCAGAATCAGGAGAGCGAAACGTTTCAAGGAGCCTCCTTGCGTGAAGTCGCAAGGTTACCGGTTTTGGAGGCTGCGTTGCAGAGTTAGTGGGTTCGAGCGGCAACCCATCCGCTCACATCAATATCCCGTGTCTCACGATGTCCGAAAGCTCTTTGATGATCTGCGGGGCCGGGTTTCCGAACGGTTCCGGGACATTGAAGAGGATCTCGATCGTGAAGTAGTTGAAGAAGACACGCGAGGCGATCAGCAGGGCCGAGATCGGCGAGACCGAAGGGCGGAGGCGTTGTTTCATGCTGCCGAGAGCTTCTTCACCGACGAAGGCGCCAAAGCGCTGGCCGAGTCCGCCGTAGAACTTGCGGATGTGCGTTCCTTCGAACTCGATGACGTCGACAAAGATCAGCGCGAAGTACGGCTTGAACTCGCGAATCGAATCGCGCGCGGCCAGTCCAAGCTGCTCGATGTTGTCGGGGAACTGGCCGATCGACAGCGCCCGCGTGTACGGGTAGCGCTTCGTCTCCGTGATGCGCCAGAACTCGTCGAGCAGCGTGCGGAAGATCGATTCCTTGTCGGGGAAGTGATGGTAGACGTTCCCGGTCGAGACGCCCGCGGCTTCCGCGATCTCGCGTACAGTCGTCGCTCGAAACCCCTGATGCGAGAACAATTGCAGAGCGGCGTCGAGCACCTGCCGCCGGCTGCGCTCAGACTTCTCCTCTCTCTGCATGGACACCCCGCGCGAAAGCTACCCGCGCAAGGATATGGGGTCAACCCCTCGATCGCGGGCACGGGCGATCACGATACCGTGTGAGTGGACGGACAGTGCCGTGAATTTCGCACCGCTAGTCGCTATCCACTGTCAATTGTCCATTCGTCTCGGAACAGCACCCTCCCCGTCCCTGTTCTAAACTCTGACCCTCATGTCCATCCACGCGCGTGTCGATGCGCTCCTCGGGCGGCTCGCTTCCGAGCCGCAGTTTCCCACGCAGGGCCAGACGATCTTCGTCGACCTCGAGCACCAGGAAGTGAGGCGCGCCTACATCCCCCTCCGCGTCGTCGAGTCCCTCCTCGGCGGGCGCGGCGTGAACATGTTCCTGCTTCACAACCTGCTCGATGAGACCCTGGAACCGATCCATCCTGACGTCCCGCTGATCTTCGGCACCGGCATCCTGACGTCGATGGTGCCCTCGGCATCGCGGGGCAACGTCACATCGTGGTCGCCGGAGTCGCGCGTGTTGCTGGACTCGAACGCCGGCGACTACTTCCCGTCGTTCATGAAGCTCAACGGTATCGATCACCTTGTTCTTTATGGGAAAGCTGCGAAGTGGACGCTGCTCCACTTCGAAGGCAACGAGCCGAAGTTCATCGATGCCGCGCCGTGGGTTGGTCTCGACAATCTCGATCTCCGGGCACGCATCGCGCACGACTTCAAAGGCGTCGAAGGGAAGGACTACGGTCTGGCCGCGATTACCACCGCGGGCGAGAACCTCGTTCTTTGCTCTGGGATCATGGCCGGCCCGAAAGCGATTTATGCGCGCGGCGGACCGGGCGCAAAGATGGGTGGTCTGCATCTCAAGGCGGTCCTCATCCAAGGCCGCGCGGCCGACCTCACCACCGCCCGCCCGCACAAACTTCGCAACCGCGATGTCGCGCTGAAGCTCCTCTCGACATCGGTTGTCAAGAACGCTCTGAAGGTTCGGGGCACGCCGTTCCTTTACAAACCGTCGCGCATGCTCGGCGCGATGGGGACGAAGAACAATCAGGAGACGACTTGGACCGACAAGCTTGATGCCGAGAATATCGATCCGTATCGACCCGGGATGGAAGGCTGCTTCGCCTGTCCCGTGAATTGCCGGCCGCTGAACGAT
>DATLVW010000955.1:0-8915 GCA_035577085.1 Thermoanaerobaculia bacterium | reverse complement strand
CCCGCGAACGCCGGCGCCCTCATGCTGGCGTCAATCGGTCTCTTCTACTACCCGTTCAGACTGCCCCCTGATCACTCCGTCAGATAGGCGTTCTCGATGAAGACCAGGCCGAACATCCACCATTGCGTCTTGCTGGTTGTCGACGTCTGCGCGTTCATCTTTATGCCGCCGCCGAAGTGGATGTATGTGCCGCTGTTGTCGAGGCGGATGCGCTTTGACTCGTTGCCGGCCTTCAGACGGTCTTCGAATCCCGAATCGGACGTCCCTTTCTTTTCCCACACCAGGCCGTTGCTGCCGGCGGCGCCGTCGTTGTCGATCACCAGCGCCGCGCGCACCGACACATCAGCGGAGCGGCCGCCGAACACCGGCTTGGAGAGAAGGAGGAGGCGGCTGAGGACCTGGTTGCTCGAAGTCGGCGCAGGCCGTGTCGCCGCAGACTTTCGGAATCGTGTCGCCGAAGCTCCCGTGCAGCGTCAGTTCGCCGCCCTTCGGATACTTGACGTGCTTCTTGCTCCGAGCGTATGAGTACTTGTTGACTTCGATGTATTGATCTTTCGGCGCGTTCGCTGCGTTCCACTCGAGGGTGCCGCGATAGAGCATCCCGGCCCGCAGATTCGCCGCGTCGAAGTAACGGTCGTTCCAACCCTCGGTGAGGCCTCCGTTCCATTTTGATGTCGTCCTTGGTGACGTGCTCCCAGGCGCCGCTGAGAAACGCGTAACCGCCGCCGGCACGGTCGATGGCGGTGACGCTGCCGAAGGGAACGCTCGTCTCGGTGTCACCCTTGCCGCGGGTGATGTTGGCCACCGTGATCTGCGGGCGGTACGGCAGCACGGTATCGATCGAATACGTTCCTGCTCCGACCGACGGCACGTGGTAGTGGTAGATCTTCCACTGGTCGCTGAAATGGATCTGGTCGTACGCGCCCCGCGGTAGTGGCCTTCCACCAGTCGACGCGCTCACCGCGGGTGGGGACGGTGTTCGGCTGGCCGGAAGGCGTGTGCCGTGTGCAGGCGATGGAGAGGTTGCCGTTGAAGATGTCTCCCATGGTGATGACACAGCCACGGATCCCGAGGCCTTCGCCGAGGTTGCCGGCGTTAAAGAGATCGACGCGACGGAAGAGAGGCTCGGCGGCGGGAGTGATGAAGTTGGCCTGCCGCGCGTGCGAGTTGCTGGCGGCAAGGACCTGGTATTCGAGGCCGGCGTTCAGTTCGTTGAGCTGCGCGCGGACGTGCTCGGCGAAGGTGAGGCGGTATTCGGCTTCGACCTCCGCCCTGACCGCATTCGGGCGAGGACGCCCGAGTGCCCGCGGTCGAGACGACCGCACTCCTCAGGCGTCGAGCTCCGGGCGTGATCACTATCCGCTCGTCGGTCCCACGTATGCGATGCACCCCACCGTGCCGCCGCGGGCGTCGTTGATCGTGCTCGACGCGGCGTAGTTCGTGTTGAAGATTTCGCGGCGCGTGGCGCGCTGGTTGTAGAGGTCGCGAAACAGCCGTTCGAGATCCGGGAACGGCCCGCGGACGAACGAGATGTTCGTTCCGTTGTCCTTGTTGTACGGCACGGCGAACATGTGCGCGATCTCGAACGCGCCGTCGCCTGCTGTGAGGATCATCACCCCTTCGGCGCCGTAGACGCCGATGTTCTTGTCGGCGAAGAACAGGCCCGCCGCGCAGATGCGTCCATCGAGGCCCTCGCCGATGTCCAGCCTGGCGTTGATCTGGATGACCTTCGACAAGTGTCCGGCCTCGTAGTCCTGCATGAATGAATTCATGCTGCCGTGCTTCATGAAGAGATCGCTCCCTTTTGCGCCGTCGACTCCGGCGCGCCAGTTCTTCACCACGATCGTCGAGGCCGTGCCGTTGATGATCACGCCGAGGAGCTTCTTCGGATTGATGGCGATCAGCCAGGCCACGAGCGCGACGAGCGCGAGCGCGATGCAGCCGATCGCGGATGCCATTCCGATGCGCGTGATGCCGCTTCGCAAGGCGGCCTGCAGGACCTGGCCTCCGCGAAGAAACACGTACGTCTCGCGCATCATCGAACTGCCGACGCTCACCAGGCCCGCGTCGATGATCAGATGCGCGAGGGACTCCGGGCCGGCGGCCTTGCTCGCCGCTTCCATCGACGAGGTCAGCTTTGAGATGTACTGGAACACGGCCGGTCCGGTGAGCCAGCTCAACCTCCGCGCTTCCTTGAATGTGACGTAGGTGTTCGGCTCGATCTCCACGCCGGCGATGTCGAACGCCTGCTCGTCGAAGCCGCCGCGCACGCACAGGGCGTGAAACAACTCCGTACGCGCGCGCCGGAGCCTTTCACGCTCCGGCAACGACTCGTCCTCGAAGAGCGGAAGGAGATCGATGCCGAGGTCATCGCGAAGTCTCGCCAGGACCTGCAACGCGAGCTCGCGCCCTTCGTGAACCACTTCCTGATCGTTACGCATGACGATGGCTCCTTGTTGGCAATGTGGGGCCGGCAGGATCGCCGGCCCCACGCTGAATGAAGATCAGGCCTTGCTGAAACAGGTGATGCAGCCGACCACGCCACCGCGGTTGTCGTTGACAGTACTGACGAGAGTGAATCCGCCGCTGCTCGTTGTGTCCTGGGTCTTACGCTTCGGGTACATGTCGCGGAACAGTGCCGGAACGTCCTTCGTGGCTCCGTTCAACACGCGAACGGCCGTGCCGTTGTCTTCGCTGTACGGGCATGCGAACAGTTGCGCGAATTTCGCGCTGCCGTCCTGCGCCGAATAGATCGCCACTCCCTCCACGCCGTAGCCGCCGAAGTTCTTGTTCGCAAAGAAAATCCCGGCGTAGCAGAGGTCGTCCTTGGGGCCGATTCGATCCATCTTGCTGATCTGGACCTTCTTCGTCAGCCTGCCGCTTTCGTAGTCCTCCGGGAACGAGACCATCGAGCCGTGCCTCATGAATAGATCGCCGCCGGTGTCGCCGTCGATGCCTTTGCGCCAATCGTTGACGACGAGATTCGAATCGGTTTGGTTGATGACCATCCCGAGGAACTTCTTCGGGTTCTCGAGAAACAGCCAGATCAGGAGCGCGGCCAGCATGATCACGACCGCGGCGATGGCCGTCTTCATGCCGACGTTCGTGATGCCGGCTTTCACTGCGGCCACGAGTGTCTGGCCTGCCCTCAGCGCCTGGATCGTTCCCGCGGCCATGGGAATGGAGACGCTGATCATGCCTCCGCCGACAATCTGCGCCGCCAGAATGGCGGGATTGGTTACCTTGGACATGTTCTCGAAGCGCTTCGTGAGCGAGTAGAGAAAGTCCTTGATCTCGTCGCCGCGGAAGGACTTGAGAGTCCCGACGTTCTCGACGTCGTAGCAGAGGTTCGGCTCGATGTCCACTTCGCCGGACGAGAAGGCGCGAAGGAACTTGTGATCCTCGTCCTGCTCCGAAATCCATTCGGCGCGGTCAGGGCTGTTCTCCGCGCGCTCGATGAGGGCCTCCATGAGGCGTGCACTCACCGCAAGGCGGCGCTGCGCTTCGCTCTTCGAGTTGTCGGCGAAAATGGGACGCAGATCCACGTCCAGGTCGCGCTCCAGGCTGTCGAGAATCTGCTCCGCGAACTGCTTGCTGGTGAGATGGGAATACAGGGAAATTGTCGTCATGTGCTTGTCCTTCCTTTCTTTTTCCTCGAATCAATTTGCTGAGACATCCGGGTTGGACTGGCGGACGCTTTTTTTTTCCACGCCTGCGGGTGGGGGCGTATCCTTTTTCTCGCTTCCCAAAAACAATGGACCCGCGCGAGCTACTCGAATCGAACCTCGAGGTCATCGACAGAATCGCGGCCACCGCATGCCGCCGCGCGCGGCGCTACGGTCCGGATGCCGAGGACTTCGCGGCATCGGTGCGTCTCGCGCTCGTCGAGGACGACTACGCAGTGCTCCGCAAATACCAGGGCCGTTGTGCGTTCTCGACGTATCTGACGGTCGTGATCGAGCGGCTCATGGAGGATGACCGCAATCGGGCGATGGGCCGCTGGCGGGCGTCTGCCGAGGCGACGCGCCTCGGGCCCGCGGCCGTGCTGCTCGAGTCGCTCGTGCGCCGCGACAATCGATCTCTCGAAGAGGCACTGCCGCTCGTGCAGGCCGTCGACCGCTCTCTGACACGCGAACGGATCGAAGCAACTCTGCGCCAGATCCCCGAACGTGCGGAGAGGCCGCGGCCCATGCCTCTCGACGATGCGGTTTCCGCGGTGCCTGGGTCCGACGAGACCGATGCTCTGGCGCTTGCGAACGAGGCGCGCCCGCTGTCCGGACGCACGAACGAAGTCGTGCGCGAGACCATCGCCGCGCTTCCGCAGGAAGATCGCGCCTTACTGCAGTTCCGCTTCGCCGAGTCGATGAAGATCTCCGACATCTCGCGCATGATGCGATTGCCGCAGCGCCCGCTCTACCGGCGCATCGAAGCGCTGCTCGACCGCTTCCGTGCGTCGCTTGCCGCAGCAGGCGTCGACGGCAGCGCGGCCCTGGGTCTGTTGCAGAAGACGTCTGTCGATGCACTCGACTTCGGATTCGAGGAAAGAAGTAGCGCGCGCCAGTCCAATGAGGAGGATGGCCCGGCGAGGGCCGCGGAGCCATGGTGACCGATTGCATCGATGCCGAGACACTCGCGCTGTTCGCCGAGGGAAAGCTCAGCCGCGCGGAGATACGTCCGATCCTCGATCACGTGACGTCGTGCGCATCGTGCATGCGGATCCTGAAAATCGCCCGCGCGCACGCGGCTACGCTCGAGGAAGAGACGGCCGAGGAAACACCGCCTCGCACCTGGCCGTACTGGCTCGCCGCGGCCGCGGTTCTCGCGCTCCTGGCGATTCCGGCAGCGCTCCGCTTCCGCGCCACGCCGGTGGACCGATTGATCGCGCTCGCGCCGCGCTCCGCGCGCATCGTCGAGCCGCGCCTCGCCGGCGGTTTTGCATGGGCGCCATGGCGCGGGTCTGCGCGCGCAGGCGATGTCGCGGCGGACGCGGCGCGTCTCAAGCTCGACGGAGTGGCCGGCGAATTGATGGAGCGCGCCGGCGAGGAGAAGTCGCCCGACGCGCAACATGCGGCCGGCGTGGCCCTTCTGCTCACGGAGCGGCCGCTCGACGCGCTCCCGCGTCTCAGCGATGCGGCCGAGCGCACGCCGGGCCAGCCGCGCGCGTGGAGCGATCTCGCCGCGGCGAACTATGCCGCCGCGTCGAGCACCGGGCGCGCTTCGCTTTATCCCGAGGCGCTGGCCGCCGCGGACCGCGCGCTGCGCATAGACGCCAAGTTCCCCGAAGCACGTTTCAACCGCGCGCTCATCCTCGAGCGGATGGGCGCGAAGGACGCCGCGCGCACGGCGTGGGAACGCTATCTCGAGGTCGATCCGGCGTCGTCGTGGGCGACGGAAGCACGAGAGCATCTGCGTCGACTCTCCTCGATCACCGGCGAACTGCAGTTCCGGAGCGATCTGCCGCAGCTTGAGCGGGCTGCAATCCAAGACGATCGCACGCGCGTGGCGGAGCTGGTCGCGAAAGATCCGCAGATGAGCCGCCTCTACGCCGAGGGAGAGTTCCTCGGCGGATGGGCTGAGGCGCAGTTGCGCGGCGCTGCGGCCGAAGCTGCGGCGCGATTGGCTGTCGCGCGCGCGGTCGGTGCGGCCCTCGAGCGGCAGACCGGCGAAGCGATGGTGGCCGGCGCAGTGCGGGCTGTCGACAGCGCAACCGCAGATCAGAGAAACGCTCTTGCCGAAGCGCACGCCGCGTACCGCCGCGGGCGCATCGCCTACAGCCGCAACCGTCCCGCGGATGCCGAGGCGGACCTTCGCCGCGCGGCGACGGGTTTCGCGAGCGCGGGCAGTCCGATGGCATATCTCGCGCGCTACTTCGCCGCGTGTACGCGTTACGACCAGAACGACCTCGTCGCGGCCCGTGCGGAGCTGACCTCGCTCCTCGCCGAAGCCGGCGCTCATCCGGAGTTGACCGCGCTCGGCGCGCAGGTGCGATGGCAACTGTCGCTCTGTTTCATGAACGACGACGACTGGAGCAGCGCCCTGCCGCTGCTGCGCGCCGCGGAAACGGCGTTCGATCGTCTCGGCGAGCGTAACCATCTCGGCGTCATCCGCGGACTGCTCGCCGACACGCTGGCTTGCATCGGACGTTCCGATGAGTCGTGGAGCGCCCGCATGCAGTCATTCGCATTGCAGAGCGCCGAGGGACGGCGCGATCAGTTTCTCGCAGTGAACTTCGGCAGCGCGGCGCGGACGGCATTGCGTGCCGGACGCCTGAATGTGGCGCGCTCGATGTTCGATCTCGAGATCGAGGCCTGCCGCCGGCTGAAGAGCGACGTGCTGCTGACGAATGCGCTGGCGCGCGCGGCGGTGCTCGCCGCCGCACTCGACGACGACGCGTCCGCGTCACAGATGGTTTCGGAATCGACTGAAAGTGCACGACGCATCGAGGACACTGCGCTCCGCGCGCGGGTGCTCGAGAACGCCGCGTTTGCGTCGGGCGCGGCGATGCTGCGCACGAATCCGCGCGGCGCGCGCGCGCAACTCACCCGCGCGATCGACGGCTACCGGAACAGCGAGAGGGCCTTCTTCCTGCCCGAGTCCTATCTACTCCGTGCGCGGGCGGCGCGGGCGCTGGGCGACGTCGCCGCCGCCGCGGACGATCTCGAGCGCGGAATCTCCGAGCTCGAGCGTCATCGCATCCGCTATTCCGGTACGGTGATCGGCACGGGCGTCTTTGACGCGGGGAGATCGCTGTTTCACGAAGCGATCCGCGTCTCCCTGCAACGCGCCGATCCCGCGCGTGCTCTCGCGTATGCCGAACGTTCGCATCCGCAGGTCGCCGGCGACGCACCGATGACCGTGGCCGAGTTGCAGACGCGGCTGCGGAACACCGGCACGTCCGTACTGGAGATCGTGGCGTTGCCCGATGAAACGATCTCCTTCTGCGTGACCGCCGGTGCGCTGCGCGTTTCGCGCGCCCCCATCGAGCGGGAGGCGCTGTCCGGCCTCGCCACGCGCGCGGCGAACGGGAACCGCGACGCGCTCTCCCGCCTCTACGCGATCCTCGTGCAGCCGGCGGAGGCAGCAATCCTCTCCTCGGATCGCCTGATCGTCGTCTCCGACCCCGTGCTCGATGCTGTGCCGTTCGGTGCTCTATACGACGCGCGGTCCCAGCGTCATCTGATTGAGCGCACGCAGGTCGCGCTCGCGCTGAGCGCGCTCTCATTGCGGGATGGCGAGCCGGCAAAGACACCGCAATCGCTGACGATGGTCTCGCTGCCGGAGGGGGAACGTGGCGGTTCGACGGGACTTCCGCACGTGCGCGATGAGCTGGACGATGTGCGCCGGCTCTACGCGCAGTCGTTCGAGCGCGCGACCTTCGCAGACGTCGTGTCGATTCGGACCGATGTTCTCCACATCGCCGGGCACACGCAGGTACGCACCGGCTCGGAAGAGCCGATGCTCGGGTTCGCCGCTCCGCACGGCGATGCGCGCGAGTGGATGTCGTGGCGGCGCATCGCCGGCAAGCCTTTTCTTTCCCGTACCACCGTGGTGCTTGCGGCATGCGAGACGCTCCGCCGCCCGGACTCGCAGGCGTTTTCGTTGAGCCTCGGCGGCGGGTTTCTCGCCGCGGGCGCCGGCGATGTCATCGGCACCCTCGCCGCGATCGGTGATCAGGACGCGCATCGCGTCTTTTACGAGATCCACCGCCATCTCGCGGCGGGCGCCGATCCGGCCGAAGCCGTCCGCCGCGCACAGATCGACGCATTGTCCCGGCATCCCACCGATCAACTGGAATGGTTTGCCGTCGGCGTTCTGACGAATCACATCCGAAGTTCTGAAACGAGGGGAGGATCGCGACTATGGGTATCAGCGTCTACTTCATCGGTATCTGTACGCACGTTTGGTGGGACGAGGACACGCCGGCGTTGCCCCCGCGCGTCGTACTCGTCAACGCGACGGAAGGCAGCTCCGTTCACCCGGAGATCCACGCGCACGTTCCCACGCTCCGGATCGCCGGCCAGGACATCCTCAATATGGATTCCCTGATCTGGCCGGGAACGGGTGGGCTGATCCACGAGTGGCGACTCAACGGCGCGCGCATGCGCCTGGAAAACGGAACGACCGTTCGCGAACGGCATTCATCCTTCGAGACCTGCATGCCCTCGCTTCGCGCAATCATGCCGAACGTCGGTCCGCCCTCGAAAGAGGCCATCGAGGACGAAAATCTGCGAAGGGCCGCCTGCATCTTCGACGTCACGCACGGCACCCTCTCCGCCGGCACGCTCAGGGAAGGCGGCGCGGTGTTCGGCATGCTGCGGACGGAGACAGAGGGGTCCCCGCGGTTGAGCATTCGCTCGTTCGGATCCGGACTTCCGAAAGAGATCTTTCTCCGCGACGGCGCCGAAATCACGATCTCGAACCTCGGCGCGACCGAACAGCACGACGGCAGCCACGACTTCTACCTCCACTACGAACTGGCCGCGACGATCCCGACGAATCCCGCCATCCCTGCCGCCCCCAGTTCGTCCTGCGTCGTCAACAAAAACCCACGTCCAACCTGGCCGCCAGGATTCACTTCGGTCGATGTAGGGTGTTCGAACTCGGCGTATCCGTGAGGTTGCGCGGGGCATGACCCAACAGCTTGCGGTGGTAGACATCCCTTTGCTATTACCCGCGTCTCCGGCCGTCTCGCCGGAGGTCGCTGGGTGTGAGAGCCCATTGGCCCCCCCTCAGATTCAAGTGACTAGCCCCCGTTTTATAGCCGAGAAGCACGCGGGGGGACCGTATTTTCACGCCTCGCAACGGGCGACAGATCTGCCGCCCGGCTGAAAGCCGCGAGTAGTGACTTGACATCGCTTCCACCATATGGCGTAATGTGCGCAGCACCGAGTTTCGCCATATGGCGGAAATTGCTC
>DATLVW010000954.1:0-2584 GCA_035577085.1 Thermoanaerobaculia bacterium | reverse complement strand
CCGGCGAAGAGCGAGCCGATCATCACGCAATGCGCTCCTGCGGCGATCGCTTTGGTGATATCGCCGGAGAACTTGATTCCGCCATCGCTGATGATCGGGATGCCGAACTTCTCCGCGGCGCGGGCGCACTCGATCACGGCGCTGACCTGCGGCACGCCCGCTCCGGCCACGACGCGCGTGGTGCAGATCGAGCCAGGCCCGATACCGACCTTGATGGCATCGACGCCGAGTGCGATGAGATCGCTCGCACCTTCGTAGGTGGCGACGTTGCCGGCGATGAGCGGCGTATCGGGAAAGAGCTTCTTGAACTGGCGGATCACTTCCATGACGCCGGTCGAATGCGCGTGCGCCGAGTCGATGACGACGACGTCGACCTTGGCGTCGATCAGTGCACGGGCACGGTCGAGCCCTTCTTTGCCCACACCGATCGCCGCGCCGACGCGCAAACGGCCGAGCGAGTCTTTCGCGGCATTCGGGTAGCGAAGCTTCTTCTGAATGTCTTTGACGGTGATGAGGCCCTTGAGGTCGCCGTTGGAATCGACGACGAGAAGTTTCTCGATGCGGTGCTGGTGGAGCACTTCGCGCGCGGCCTCGAGCGTCGTTCCGACCGGAGCGGTGACGAGCCCGTCCTTGGTCATGCGCTCGGCGATCGGCAGGTCGAAGCGCGTTTCGAAACGGAGATCGCGGTTCGTGAGGATGCCGACGAGCTTGCCGTTCGCGTCAGTCACGGGCACACCGGAGATCTTGTATTTCGCCATCACCTCGAGCGCCTCGGTGATGGTCTGCCACGGCCGCATCGTGACGGGATCGACGATCATCCCCGCTTCCGACCGCTTCACTTTGTCGACCTCTTCGGCCTGCACGTCGATCGGCATGTTCTTGTGGATGATGCCGAGTCCGCCCTGCTGGGCCATCGCGATCGCCAGCCTGGCCTCGGTCACCGTATCCATCGCCGAGGAGATGATGGGAATGTTGAGGCGGATGTCGCGGGTCAGTTGCGTGCCGACTTCGACGAAGTTCGGATGAATGTCGGACTTCGCTGGACGAAGGAGGACATCGTCGAATGTCAAACCGACTTCGAGCGGATCGGCGAAGCGGTCGGACGGCAATGGATCGCGCCGCTCGGCTTCGTGAATGTCGATTCTGCCGATGACGGGAAGGTCGGAGAGTACACGTTCGTCGCTCATGTCAGCTCCATAGGTTGAGTATAGAACAGGCCCGCAGCGCACCGAAATTGCATGGAGACAGCGGAGCGCAATGAGGTTTCTGCGCGAAATACGACAATGATGATGCGATTCACGATTGAGCAACGTCCACTCACCGATCCGAGTGGGCGTCCTTCCACGCACGATCCCAAGGCCGTGTCGTTTCATCACTGCGAAGCGGAGTCGGCCGGCGATGCGATCATTCGATTCCTGACCGCGAACGCCGGCAACATCGTCGGCGACATCGTGAAGTTCCCGGGACTGCAAGCGGTCGGCACCGTTCGCCTCGCTGATGGCGTGTACACGCTGCAGGTGACGCCGTCGAGCCAGAATCTCGCGCCGATCGGCAATTAAGCAGTTTCTCCGCACCCCGAAACACTAATGCGGACTGATCACAGTCACCTGCTGCGTGGTGTTGTTCGTCGCCGATGCGAAGGCCCAGATACGCATACCGTTTGTGATTGGAACGATATCGATGCGCGCCAGCGGCGTCGATGGCATCGGCAGATCGGCAGCCTGCGCGTACGCCGGGTAATTATCCTGGTCCTGAGGGACAAGGGAATTGTGAATGTTGGTCAGTGTGTAGGTGCGTTCCGCGAAGAGTGCATCGCCAGTCAGATCACCCAGATGGATGACCCCACCTTGCTGTTCATAAATTCGCACACGCACCTCGCCACCAACACCATCGAGCGCGTACATCCGCAGCATCAGTCGAAGGCTCGGCTGATTAGGAATGCCGAGCAGGGACACGCCCTCCGCACGGAAGCCCTGCGTGCGCACGACTGGCACTTCACTTCCGAATCCATCGGCCTCTCGAGAGACGTCCCGCACACGCAAGCCGAATCGGATCTGGCCGATAGCTGCACTGTCGACGAAGAGAAATGCCCCGCCGATGTTCCCTGGCGCGGGGACCGGAACGGTGCTGTAGGTCACGCCCGGTTGGAGAGGTTGTTCGCTGTGGCAATCAAAGCAATAGTACGAGCCCGCGAGACGCGCCGGCGAAGAACCCACGTTCAGGATCGAGATGTCCGTTACCCAGCTCGTGCCGAATTCTCCCGGCGTTTGCTGCAGCGGATGAATGACGATCGGAAACAGAACTTTTTCAAACCCGGCTGGTTGCGCAAAGGCTCCAGCGGCAGCGAAGAGAACAACGAGAGAAAGGATCACCGGTTTCATGCCGGCAGGTACGGCCCGCTCACGATCGCCGTCTACTGCTTTGCTGCGAGCGAAGTCAGCAGTTTCTGCACATCAGGATCGTTCGGCTTCATCTGCTGCAGCTTCGCCGCGACGACGCGGGCCTCGTCGGTGCGGTGCAGATCGTTCAGCACGATGGCCTGATTGAAGAGAGGCTGCCACTGATCGGGAGCCATCGAAGCGGC
>DATLVW010000953.1:0-7406 GCA_035577085.1 Thermoanaerobaculia bacterium | reverse complement strand
CTGACGGCGACGGCAAACAAGATGGCCGAAGAGCTCGAGCAGCGCGGCTTCACGAAAGATGACTTTCGCGTGACGCAGATCGATCCGGGAGAGATCCCGAGGTATCTGCGGGCAGCCGATGTAGCGTTGTCGCTCATACTTACGTCGTTTGCGCGGAGATCGGCGTCGCCGACAAAAATGGCGGAGTATTTCGCAGCGGGGTTGCCGGTGATCGTCACCCCGGGTGTCGGTGACGTCGACGCGCATGTTGCAGAGTGCCAGGGAGGTGTCGTGCTGCGAGGCTTTGATGACGCGGCGTACGACGAAGCGCTCGACGCGATCGAAGAGCTGCGCCGCGATCCTGGTCTTGCGGCGCGCTGCCAGGCGCAAGCGCGTCTTCGCTACGACCTCGGGGAAGTGGGCGGCAAACGGTACCGGCGGCTCTACGAAGCAATCCTCCGCTCATGACTCGCGCCACTTCGGATCGACGCCTCCGTGTTCTTGCTTTGGCCTCGTATCCCACGGAGGCAGCATCGTCGCGATACCGTATCGTGCAATACATCGAGCCGCTTGCCGCCCGAGGCATCGACGTCACCTTCTCGCCATTTCTCGATGCCCGGCTTTTCGCGGTGCTCTACAAACCTGGGAGACTCGTCGGCCGGTTGCCTGCGCTCGCGTTGCGGACGTTGGCGCGAATCGGCGCGGTGATTGGATCGTGGCGCGCCGACATCGTCCTCGTGCAGCGCGAGGCCATGTTGTTTGGCCCGCCGCTGATCGAGTGGATTGCCGCGCGCCTGCTCCGTCGTCCGCTCGTGCTCGACCTCGATGATGCCACGTGGGTTTCGTATGCCAGTCCGGTCTATGGTCGCATTGCAACACTCCTGAAGTGGCCTTCGAAGACGAACCGGCTCATTCGATGGGCGAGTGCCGTTGCGTGCGGTAGCCCGAACGTCGCAAGTTACGCCCGTTCCCTCGGCGCATCCGTCACGCTCGTTCCGACGACGGTCGATACCCGCGTTTTCCGTCCTGCACGCAACGCAGCCGCGCGCGTGCCCGTCATAGGTTGGATCGGCTCGCATGGCACCTACGCCTATCTGGAGCGCCTCTTCCCTGTTCTCACGCGGCTGCGGCGCGAGGTTGCGTTCACGTTGCTGATTGCCGGGGCCGGGCATGATGGCATCGATGTTCCGGGAGTCGAGACGATCGCGAGAGCGTGGAGTCTGGAGACCGAGGTTGCCGATTTCCAGTCGCTCGACATCGGGCTCTATCCGATTGCCGAGGACGAATGGAGCGCGGGGAAGTCCGGACTCAAAGCGGTGCAGTACATGGCCTGCGGCGTGCCCTTCGTCATGAGCCCGGTCGGGGTTTGCGCGACGATGGGCATCACCGGCGAGACGCACTTCGCGGCGATCACCGACGATGACTGGTATGGCCATCTGCGTGCGCTGGTGACGGACGAAAAACTTCGCGAACGGATGGGCGCGAGCGGACGGGCATTCGCGGAGACGCACTACGGGATCGAAGCCGGCGCCGACCTGCTTTCTGAGCTTATTCTCGCCGTGGCACGAACGTGAGACACTGCGCCGCCGTTGATGATTCTCGACCTTCTTCACATCCCCCTTGCTGTCGCCGCATGCTTTGCCCTGTGGAAGCTCTGGACGTCGCTTGCAGGACGTGGCCGTGCATCGCTCATCATTACCCTCGGCTTTCTGATTCGGGCCTTCGGCGGTGAGATCCTCTTCTGGATCTCGTATCTGAGACTGCCGGTGGCGAGGTCGCTGCAACTCGGCGACGGCTTCTGGTTTTTCGCCGTCGACGGACCGGGGATGCTTGAATACACGGGTCAGTTGATCGCAGGCGGTCCGGGCGCGCTCTTGCTGACCGGGAGAGAAATACCTTCGCATGCGTTCATCCAGGTGTTCACCGTGTTTGCCTGGACGCTCGGAACGTTTGCGTCGGTGGCAATCCTGCTCAACTGTGCGTGCTTTCTCGCCACGTGCGCGATCATCCTGTGGCTGGGGGAAGCCGGTGCGCGCGGTGAGCGGCTGCGCCTCGTCGCTCTGGCAGCCATGGCCTTTGGCCCGGGGACGATTCTCTGGTCTCTGCAGCTTCTCAAGGACACGTTCTTCATTCTCCTGATCGCCGCGATGATCGCCTGCTGTTTCTTGTGGCAGGAACTGTGGCGGGGGACGCTCGCCGACTGGCGAAAGAAAGCCGTCGTCGCAGGCGCGATGGTGGCCGTTCTGTACATGATGGCCGGCATCCGCTGGTACATCGCCGTCTTCTTCTGGGGCGCATGGATCGTGTTTGCACTGATGACGACGCTGGCGGCACGGAGGAAGCTCGCGGCGGTTCTCGCCAACGCAGTCCTCCTGGTTCTGCTCGCGCAAGTTGTCCGCATCGGTGGTGGTTCCGACGTGCCGGAATCGGTCCGCCGCATCCTCGATCCGCGTCCTTCGATTGCCGCTACGTTCCGCCCGGCGGCCCTGACGAAGGAAATCAGCGGTCGCCGCCACGGATTCGAAAACACGCCTGGAGGAACGACGATCCTTGCCGGCCGTACGCTCGAGCCGGATGCCCCCCCTGGCGGCGCGATCACGAAACAGCAGCCCGCGCAGCCCGCCTTGCCCGCGCCGTCCGTGCAGCCTGCTCCGTCTGCGCAGGTCGCGCCGTCCGTGCAGGCCGCCCCGTCAGTGCCTGCGCCGACCATGCAGTCCGCGCCGACCGTGCAGCAGCCCGCGCCGTCCGTGCAGGTTGTGCCGTCCGTGCAAGTTGCGCCGTCCGTGCAAGTTGCGCCGTCCGTGGCTGCGCCGGCGGGGCAGCCGGCCCCTGCGCCGGCCGTGCAGCCCGCGCCGTCCGTACAGGTTGCGCCGTCCGTACAGGTTGCCCCCTCTGTGCAGGCCGCCCCGTCTGTGCCTGCACCGTCCATGCAGCTTGGGCCGTCTGTACAGGTTGCGCCGTCCGTGCAGCTCGCGGACCGCTCAGAACAGCATCCCCTGGCGAAGACGATGGCGGGGCTAGCGGCCGAGTTTCTTCCGCGCAGCGTCGGACAGGCCTTTGGGCTGGTCCGCATCGGAGGCGGACGAGGCTTCTGGCTTTTCGCGGAGATCGACACGCTCGTTCTCGACGTCTTGCTGATCTTTACGATCGTCGTCTGCGCGCGCAGCCTTCGCGCGCACAGACGCATAACGCCCCTCTTCGTGTTGCTGCTGATCGTTTTCCTGACGACAGCCGGACCGATGGCCTACACCGTCAACAATTTCGGCACGCTCTTTCGCCTTCGCCAGACGATCTACGCGATCCTCGCCTTCCTGCCGCTGACGCTGGGATCGCGCGAAAACGTTGCGTCCGAACCAGCAGAACCTGTCCACCACAGAGACGCAGAGGTCGCAGAGTAGCGTTTGGACTCTGTGTCCTTGGTGTCTCTGTGGTTCATTCTGCCCGACCGCTCGACGATAGCTCGCGGATATCGATGTTCATACGGGCCACTGCAACGCCGGCGCGTGAGCAGGCATCGATGATCTCCTGCAGCGTTGCGGCCGGCATCCCGAGCGTCGCAATCAGGAGCTCTGCGGCGTCGTGCTGGCGGCAGAACCCGGCGATTGATTCCGCGCCGGTTGCGTTACCGATCGGTAGTCCGTGCACGAATCGTCCGGCCTTGCGCGGATCGGCGTCGAGGAACGCCACCGGAATGCGCTGCAGCGCGGTGTTGAGGTGCAACTGGCGAAGCAGCAACTCGCCGGCATCGGTTGCACCGTAGATCACGACGCGCCGTCCGGTTGGATTTCGCGCCGCCGGAAACAACCGCCGCAGTGCCCGAAACGCCAGCCGGCTCGACGTCACCGCCAGGAGCAGCAGCATGGCGTCGATGACGAAGACCGATAACGACACACCTTCACGCCGCGCGATCAGCGCAACATAGACGATCGTCGCCGCAGAGCCGAGCGCTACGCCACGCGCGTAGGTGAATACATCGGACAGGCCGGCGTAGCGCCATAAGCCGCGGTAAATGCCGCTCATCAGCAAGGCGGCCAGCTTCAGTGCAATCGCGATCGGCAGCGTGGCCAGAAAGAGGTGCCATCCCGCGGAGTCCGAGGCTGGTCCGAACACGAGAACGTGCGCGAAGTAGTACGACAACACGATCAGCAGCACGTCGAGAGCCACTTCGAAGACGCGGCGCTTGTAGGAGAAATCGATGAGGAACGCAAAAAGCGCTCTGGGTCGTGCGGCGCCCGCATCGTTCTCGTCGTACACGCGAACGTGCGCCAGCGAGACGCCGAGAAACGTGAGGATCAGCGTAAACGATGCGATCGCGCTGATGCTGACGTCCAGCGCTGCATGACGCACGAGCATCGCCAGCGAGCCCGCGGCCACGGCGAACGTGTAGAGCATCCAGACCGCATGCCTCTCTGAAAGACCGAGCGCGACGAGGCGATGCGATGTGTGATCGCGGCCGCCCTGCGATGCGGCGCGGCCAGCCAGCTTGCGCATCAGTGTCACGAACGTCGTGTCGAAAATCGGAACGACGAACACGAGCACCGGCACGGCCAGGACGGCCACGACGCTCCTCGAGCGCCCGCCGCCCGGCCCGCTGACCAGCGCGCTCGACGCCAGCAGAAAGCCGACGAACATCGATCCGCAGTCGCCCATGAAAATCGATGCGGGTTGATGGTTGTAGATCAGGAACCCGAGGAGAGCGCCGGCGAACGCGGCGAGCATCAGGGCTTCCGGCCATTGCTGATTTGCGATGAAGTTCAGCCCCAGAAACGACGCAGCGATCGCGGACACGCCCGCGGCCAGCCCGTCCATGTTGTCGAGCATGTTCACGGCATTCGTGATCCCGATGAGCCAGAACATCGTGATCAGCACGTTCAGCGCGAACGACCCCGTCCACGGAAGCACCAATCCGAACGAGACGACACCGGCAGCGCCGATGAGCTGCCCGATCAACTTCTGGTACGGCTTGATGTGCAGCAAGTCATCGGCGAGTCCGACCAGGAAAAGCGCAACGCTGGCCGTCATCACGATGCGGCTTTCGCGCGTCATCGGGAGCAGGAGGAGCTGCGTTCCGATGACGGCGATTACGATGGCGACGCCGCCGAACATCGCCGTCGGCTTCGTGTGCCAACGATCGGCCTTCGGCTTCGCGACAGCACCTCGGCGGCGTGCAATCGCACCAACCATCGGCGTCAACGCCACGGACGATAGGAAGGCGCCAGCGGCGGCGAGGATGGCCGTCGTCAGAAACTGCGGGCTCATGAGGCGCTGCTTCGCGCTCGAGACGATGCCGCCAGAACCGCCTCGGCACCTTCGCGCGAAGAACGGAATTCGATCACCGCGCGCAGGATGTCGTCGAGCGACGTGCGAGGACGGAACCCGATCACGCGCGCTGCTTTCGATGTGTCGGGCACGCGGCGCGGCATGTCTTCAAAACCTTCCTCGTATGCCTCGCTGTACGGCACGTAGATGATGCGCGAGCCGGATCCGGTGAGCGCCAGAATCCGCTCGGCAAGTTGCGTGATCGAAACCTCTTCGGTCGATCCGATGTTGAAGACCTGGCCCGGCGTGTCGGGATGATCGATGAGGCGGAGCAACGCCTCGACGACGTCGGCGACGTATCCGAAACATCGCGTCTGCCGTCCGTTGCCGTAGACCGTGAGGGGCTCGCCGGCGAGCGCCTGGCTGACGAGCGTCGGCACGACCATCCCGTAGCGCCCGATCTGACGCGGCCCGACCGTGTTGAAGAGACGCACGATGATCGCGGGGAGTCCCTTCTCATGATGGTAGGCCAGCGCCAGAAACTCGTCGATGGCCTTGGAGCAGGCGTAGCTCCAGCGCCCCTTCGTCGTGGCTCCCATCACGAGGTTGCCGTCTTCGCGGAACGGGACCTGTTCGCTCAGTCCATAAACCTCGGACGTCGAGGCGATCAGCACACGCTTCCGCTTGCGTTCGGCGGCAGCGAGAACGACTTCCGTTCCGCGAACGTTCGTCTCGATCGTGCGGACCGGACTCTCGACGATCAGTTTGACGCCGACCGCGGCGGCGAGGTGAAAAATCACGTCGCAGTCGTCGACGAGCGCCTCGAGAACCGGCTCGTTGCGGACCGAATCGATCGTGCAATGGAAGCGCGGGTGGTCGGCGAGCTGCTCGATGTTTTTCAGGCTGCCGGTGGATAAATCGTCGATGACGAAGACCTCGTCACCGCGCGCGATGCAGGCATCGGCGAGATGCGAGCCGATGAAGCCCGCTCCGCCCGTAATGAGAACTCTCAAGTCTGGTTTTCCCGGTCTAAGCGTGGTCTGCCGCTGCGAGGCCACGATACAGCCGGATCATATCGGCAACGAGCCGTTCTTTGGAGTGGGCTTTCCGGACGTACGCCTTGCCGCGCCCGGCCAGTGTCTGTCGCAACGGTTCATCGCGCAGAAGCCGGGCGAGGCCGGCCGCGAATCCCAGGTCGTCGTCGGAGGCGGCGGTGATCCCACGCTCGCGAATCTCAAAGGTTGCGCCGTTGTCGTCGCTGACGCGCTCCTCGACCTCGCCGAGCAGATCGACGACGCCTCCCACAGCCGTGCTGATGACTGGCCTGCCGCAGGCCATCGCCTCGATCAGAGCCAGCGGCGTTCCTTCGTTGCGCGATGTAAGCGCGGCGATGTCGAGCGAGTCATAGATCGCCGTGGCCGGCTGCGTGCCTGCGAAGATGATGTTGCTCCCCGCCCGTTGTTCGAGAGCCTCACGGTCGCCGCCGTCGCCGTAGATGACGAATCGCGCCGCGTTACCCAATCGCGTGGCAACGCGCAGGAAGAGGTCGTGGTTCTTGATTGCCGTGAGACGGCCGACGATTCCGACGACGATCTCGGGTGCTTCGATGCCGAGCTGCGCGCGCAACACGTCGCCGGAGCCTGGCTCCGCGTCAAGCTCGCCAAGGTCGATGCCGAGCGGCAGGACGACGAATTGATTCGGACGTCCGACCCGGAACGTGTCCCGGATCTCGCGGAGCTGCTGCTCGCCGAGAACGACGATGCGGTCGGTGTTGAGACGCGCCAGCGTCCGCTCGATCGCCAGAAAAAAACGCGTCTTCCACTTCCCGTAGTAACTGTGAAAGACATGCCCGTGATAGGTGTGCACGAAACGGCATCGCTGCGATGGTCTGCTCATCAGCCGGTAGAAGAGACCGGCGATGCGGCCCACCGCGCCGGCCTTCGCCGTGTGCGTGTGCACGATGTCCGGGCGGAAGCGGACCATCAGCCGCCAGAGTTGCCAGATCGTAGAGAGATCGCGCGGCGAAAGCTCGCGGCTCATCGATGGAATCACGATCGGTGTCACCCCATGTGCGGCTGCGAACGCGCTCATGTCTTCTTCGCCGGGAGGCACGGTTCCCGTAACGAGCAGCGTTTCGAAGCCGTCGGCCGGAAGCGCCTCGCTCAACC
>DATLVW010000952.1:0-4840 GCA_035577085.1 Thermoanaerobaculia bacterium | reverse complement strand
CTGGCGTCATCGCCGGTCGAGATCGTGAACGTAGCGAATTTACGGGTCAAAGAATCCGACCGCCTCGCCACCGTCACCTCGGAGCTCCGCCGCCTCGGCGTTACCGTCGAGGAGCGGCCGGACTCCCTACTCATCCAACCGGGCTGGACATCAGAACCGGTCACGGTCGCAACGTACAACGATCACCGTATCGCCATGGCGTTCGCCATCGCCGGTCTGGCGCGCGGCAACGTCACGATCGCCGACGAGCAGGTGGTATCGAAGTCGTACCCACGATTCTGGAAAACGCTCGACGAGGTGACCGCGCCGCCGAGTTGAAGCCTGAAAGACGTGGCATACAATACCGGCCTTCTCATGGACGTCGACCCATCTCGTAGCGCGTTCGCCCTTCGCGCTCGGTGAGCATGCCTACCTGGTACTTGCTTCTCGCCTTGCTGTTCATCATCGCGAACGGCTTTTTTGTCGCCGCCGAGTTCTCGATCATCAAGGTGCGGCCGACACAGCTCGCGGAGATGGCCGCCGCCGGCAGCGCGCGCGCCCGGATGACGCGGCGCATCGTCAAGAAGCTCGACAGCTACCTTTCCGCCACGCAGCTCGGCGTCACGCTCGCCTCTCTCGCGCTGGGCTGGGTAGGCGAGCCGGCATTCGCGCAGCTCGTGCAGCCGCGTCTTTCCTTCTTCGGCGTCTACAGCAACTCGGTGGCGCACACGATCGCCGCCAGCGTCGCCTTCATCGTCATCTCGTCTCTGCACATCATCTTTGGCGAGCTCGGACCGAAGTACCTCGCCATCGACAAGACCCTCGGCACCGCCCTCTGGTCGGCGCATCTGCTCCGCGCTTTCTACCTGGTGATGTTCCCGATCATCTGGGCGTTGAACCGCGCTTCGAACGGCGTGCTTCGTCTCATCGGCGTGAAGCCGGCCAGTGGCGCGGAAATGGTTCACTCGCAGGATGAGCTGCGCCTCATCCTCGCGCACTCGGAGAAGGCCGGAATCCTCTCCGAAGAGAACCGCGAGATCATCGAGGGCGTCTTCCAGTTCTCGAAGCGGACGGCGCGGCAGATCATGGTGCCGCGCACCGACGTTTCCGTCCTCTCCACGCTCAAGTCGATCGAAGAGAACCTGGAGATCATCCGCATCACGCGCCACACGCGCTATCCGCTCTGCGACGGCACCCTCGATCAGACCATCGGCCTCATTCACGTCAAGGATCTCTTCCTGGCACAGCTTCGTGGCCCGGGACGGACGATGCTCGAGCTCAAGCGCGACGTGCTCTTCGTGCCCGAAAACTCAACCGTCGAAGCGCTGCTCTCGCAGTTCATCGAGCACAAGACGCACATGGCCATCGTGCTCGACGAGTACGGCGGCGCGTCGGGCATCGTGTCGCTCGAAAACATCACCGAGGAGTTGTTCGGGCAGATTCAGGACGAGTTTGACCGGGAGCGGCCGGAGATCGAGCCGCTCGGCAACGGCAGATACCGCGTTCGCGGCGATTACCTCATCGAGGACCTTGCCGATCGATTGAAAGTCGACGTCGGCGAGCCGGCAGAGGAGACGATCGGCGGCTACGTCGCAGCACGCATCGGCCACGAAGTCGTCCCCGGCGACCGCACGCAGCTAGGCGATCTGGCAATCGAAGTGCTCGATGCGGAACGCTTCCGCGTGCGCTGGGTCATCGTGCAGACGGAGCCGCCGGCGACCGAAGAGGCGGAAGAGAGCGAAGAGCAGTCTTAAGTACCCAATGAGCTGCGCGAGAAGGACAGGCCGCTTACTGGAGGCTGAGTAACACGAGAATCTCGCCCTGCCCGCTCGCGAGCGGCTCAAGGGCCTTGCCTATGAGGGTGCCGGGTCGGTGGAGCCTCACGCCGGCCAAATCGAGTGGCTCGGAGAACATGGCGGTGCCCGGCTGGTCGCTCGTGACAAGGAGATCGCCGATGTGAATCGCGTGCGTTGTAGCGTCGACTCGGACTTTGACGCGCCCGGTGGTGGCCACCTTCGCCTTTGAAGTACCTGCCTCACCGAGCAGAAGCCCAGGCCGGGCCGAGACGACCCCTGCGACCGTGGTGTCGTAGGCATGCGATGAGGGCACGACTGCATTGCTCGTTGTTGGATCAAGAACGACGACCGTGCCCTGCGGCACGTCGCCAGTAGCAGGCACCCACTCCGCCACATCCTGAAACGTAGCCCTTACTGTGCCGCCGGTAATGTTGCCGCTGACCGCGAGGTCGCCGCCGCTGACCACGAGGCTGCCGCGCACGTCAAGCTTCGCAGTGATCGGCGTTCCCGCAGTACCAATACCGACGTTGCCAGAACCATCAATAGCAACGGCCCCACCCTTCAGGAGCATTTTTGAACCGGCGACGTTCTGGAGACGAAACATCTCTATGGTTCCAGCGCCTGTGGCTCCTTCTATGGCAATATCTCTGCTTCCATCACCAAATTTAGCCTGAATATCAGCGCCCGTATCAACGACGTTTAGACGCCGGGCTGGGCTCGCCGTTCCAATACCGACGTTACCGCCGGATTGCAGCGTGACCCTGTCGGTCCACGCACCGGAAAGGAATTGGGCAATGTACAAATCACTGGTGAGTGTCCCGTCTTTATCACTACCGCCGATTGACCAGGAAACTGTTGGAGTGGCATCCTTATCAAATCTCATCCCGCCACCCACAACGGCGGTGCCTAAATTGGTGATTCCTATCAGCCCATTAGAATGCAATCTGTAAGCTGGCGTCGTCGTCCCAATCCCGACGTAGCCAGAAGCATCAATCGCAACGGCCCCGCCCTTCAGGAGCATCTTTGAACCGAGGACGTTTTGCAGACGAAAAAGTTCTATGGTTCCGGCGCCTGTCGCTCCTTCTATGGCAATGTCCCTGCTTCCATCACCAAATCTGGCCTGAATATCACTGCCCGTATCGACGACGTGTAGACGCCTAGCGGGGCTCGTTCCAATACCGACATTGCCGTTGGACTGCACTCGTAGTAGCTCTGTCGCACTCGAGTTGAATATGTGAAATCCAGAGGTCGAATTGGTGCTGCCGGTGGTAACGGTGACATCGGTGCCAGTTGTGGTCACCGAGCCGCCGGTGCCACTGATACTACTTTGTGCCTGCGCGGATACGTCGAGCAGTGAGGTAAACATGAATGCCAGGAATATCGTTCGAAGTTTTCGCATGATCGTCTCATGCCTTACAGCTTCGCGGGCGGCGCGGTAGCTGGATCAGGGAGATTGTCGTCGCAATCACCGAACCGCACAGCCGGGTACATCTGCTGGTTCTCGCCCGCTGCGCCCTGGATGGCGACAGTGTAAGCGAAGTGATCGTCGACGTGCGTGAAGCGCGGTGTCGACGTAATTGCAGCCCGAAGAAAGTAACGGTACCGCATAGAACAACCTCCCTTTCGCTGGACAGACGACCGCCGGCCACGCTTGCGCCTGCAGGCCTCACACTGATCGCCCTTGAATCGCCGAGGACCCGAATCGGGCCTTCACTGGTAGGAGTGTCGCGGGAAGAGAAATCCACACCCACGAGTTTTTTATCGGGGTTAGGCGGCGCGCATTCAGGCAGTAATATTTCAGCCAGAAGCAATTGACCGGTACGTTGAGAACGCTTTCGTCAGGCTGGACGACCTTTCATGCTCCGCGTGCGCTTCATGCTCCGACTGGCTGGGTCATCGTGCAGACGGAGATGCCGGCGACCGAAGAGGCGGAAGAGAGCGGGGAACAGTCGTAACCTCCCGCCGATTGGTTGACGAATGTTTGAAGAGGGCCGTCACCGATCGCCACGCTCGCTGCCAGAGGCCGCCGCGGCTGCGCTGATGAAGCTCGTGGCCGTGTCGGGCGTAGCGCGCTTCTTTGAGGATCTTGTCCGTCTCCTGAATTCGCATCGGCGTTTCCCCCATGCGTCAAATGACCTGCAAAGAGGGAGCCCACGAAACGGCGTTCAGTCCTCGCGTCTCACGTGGGCTGGAGGCCGCGACTCATCCTCGTCGCCATTCGTGACCACTGCGCGGTCGTGGAATGCGCAGACGATGTCGCGGACCTTGACCGGATCGTCGACGAGGTGGAGGCTGTCCACGTCTTCCTTCGTGATGTTGTTTGCGCCGAGGACGGACTTGCGAAGCCAGTCGAGCAGACCGCCCCAGTACTCGCTCCCGTAGAGGATCACCGGGAAGTTCGTGATCTTCTTGGTCTGGATCAAGGTCAGCGCGCCCATCAGCTCGTCGAGTGTTCCGAAGCCGCCCGGAAACGTGATGAACGCCTCCGAGTATTTGATGAACATCGTCTTGCGCACGAAGAAGTAGCGGAACGTCATCGCCTTGTCGACGTATTGGTTGACGCGCTGCTCGAACGGCAGCTCGATGTTGCATCCGATCGAGAGCGCACCCGCCTGCCGCGCCCCCTTGTTGGCGGCCTCCATGATGCCGGGCCCGCCTCCGGTGATGACCGCGAAGCCAGCCTTGCCGAGGAGCTCAGCGGTTTTGACCGCCGCTTCGTAGTACTCGTTCGCGAGCTGTGTGCGCGCCGATCCGAAGATCGACACCGCCGGATACACCTCGGCAAGATGATCGAAGCCAGCGACGAACTCGCTCGTGATGCGCAGCACGCGCCACGACTCACTCTGCAGCAACTCCTGCCGGCTGGGGCGGTCGAGGAGCTTGCGGTCCTCGAGCGCTTCCCGCGGTTTGGGAGGGATATGGATTTCGTGTCCGGCCGGTTGATCAACGTCCATCGAAGACATTATGCGGGTTCGGGGAGTGGGGAGTGGGGAGTGGTAGATCGAGGATCGAGAGAAAAAAACTGCTGAGAGCTATTCTCCCACTCCCCACTCCCAACCCCCCAT
>DATLVW010000951.1:0-4572 GCA_035577085.1 Thermoanaerobaculia bacterium | reverse complement strand
GAAGGGGGCGACAACCATTTTCGTCCCGAGTACTTCCGCGCCGTGCGCCAGCTCTGCGATGAGAACGACATGCTCCTCATTCTCGACGAGGTGCAGTCGGGCGTCGGCCTGACCGGCAAGATGTGGGCGTTCCAGCATTACGGCATCGAGCCGGACATGTTCTGCTTCGGCAAGAAGACGCAGGTCTGCGGATTCGCCGCGGGCAACCGTCTTTTCGACATCGACGACAACGTCTTCGCCGTCAGCTCGCGCATCAACTCCACGTGGGGCGGCAACCTCACCGACATGGTCCGCTCGCAGCGCTACTTCGAGGTCATCGACGAAGAAGGGCTCGTCGAGAATGCCGCAGTGGTCGGCGCGTACTTCAAGAGCGAATTGCAGCGCTTCGCCGACGAGTTCCCGGACATGGTTTCCAACGTTCGCGGGCGCGGGCTGATGACTGCGTTCGACCTCCCCAGTGCCGAGCTCCGCGACGCCGCGCTGAAGTCATTCCTCGCCAACGACGTGATGGCGCTCTCCTCCGGCAGTCGCTCCGCGCGATTCCGTCCGCCTCTGAATCTCTCGCAGGACGAAGCGGCGGAGGGCATCAAGCGGATGGAAAAAGCGCTACAGGGGCTGGTCTGATGATTGGCTCGCTGGGTTGCCCCGAATTGATCATCATCGGCGCGATCGGACTCGTCTTCCCGGCCGGTATCTTCGCGCTTGGATTCTTCATCGGCCGCCGTTCGGCGCGACGGGACACAAACGTCACACCGACCGACGCAACGTCCGGGCCGCCGCACGTATAGTCAACGAATGAATCACGAGCGACTCGAACGGCGCGACTGGTTTCTCATCGCCGCCTGCCTCGCCATTGCTGCCGTCTCGATCTTCGTCGTCCTTAATTGGTTCAGTGCTGCGTTCCCCGAGGCGTCGATCGAGTTTCGATACGACCGCGACTCATCGCAGCAGCTCGCGGCGCGCGTCGTCGCTGCACAACAGATCGACACGCGTGGGATGAAGCACAGCGCGACGTTCGACTCCGACGAGGAGGCGCGCATCTTTCTGGAACGCTCGGTCGGCCTGAAGAAAGCGAACGAGATCTTCAAACGCGACGTGCGTCTCTGGTCGTGGTCGCATCGCTGGTTCCGGCCGTTGCAGGAGGAAGAGATCCGCGTCGAGATCGCGCCGACCGGCGAAGTGACCGGCTTCAGCGATCGGATTCCCGAGGATCGCGCCATCGCGTCTCCCGACGTCGCGGGCGCGCGCCGCATCGCCGAGGGGTTCCTCTCCAGCGTTCACGCCAACCTCGGCGATCTTCAGCTCGTCTCCCAAAGCGAGCGGCGGCTGCCCCACCGGATGCAGCGCATCTTCACGTGGGAATCGCGCACTGTCCATCCTGCCGGCGCGCCGTATCGAACCGTCGTCACCGTCGACGGCAACCGCATTCGCAGTTTCTCTACCCGGGTCAAGGTCCCCGAGGATTGGCAGCGCTCGTATCGGGAGCTGCGCTCGAAGAACCTGCTGGCCGGAAATGTCGACACCGTCTTCTTCATCATCACCGGCATCTGCATCGTGGCGGTGTTCGTCACGCGCCTCATACGAGGCGACCTGCGCCTCCGTCTCCTCCTCGGCATCGGAACAGCGGCCATCGTTCTCGTCACCGGAACGACGCTGAACTCTTGGCCGAGTGCGCTGGCCGGCTACGACACGACCAATTCCTATCCCGCGTTCCTGGCGCAATTCGCGTTCGGCGCCGTCCTGCAGGGCGTCGGCGTGGCGATGTTGCTCGTCGTCATCGTCGGCGCGGGCGAGGTGATGTTCCGCGGCCGCTTCCCGGAAAAACTCTCCTTCGCGCGCATCTGGACGCCGCGCGCTCTCACGTCGAAGCGCGTCTTCCTCTCGTTCATCATCGGCTACACGCTGGTCGCATTCTTCATGTGCTACCAGACGGCGTTCTATTTGATCGCCGACAAGTTTGGCGCGTGGGCGCCGGCCGAGGTGCCGTACGACGACATGCTCAACACGGCGTTCCCGTGGATCGCGGTGCTCTTCGCCGGATTCTTCCCCGCGCTCAGCGAAGAGTTCATGTCGCGCGCGTTCTCGATTCCGTTCTTCGAGAAGGTTCTGCGGTCGCGAGTGGCCGCGATCGTCGCCGCCGGATTCATCTGGGGATTCGGCCACGCCACGTATCCGAATCAGCCGTTCTACATCCGCGGCGTCGAAGTCGGGCTTGCTGGCGTCCTGATCGGATTCCTGATGATGCGTTTCGGGATCCTGCCGCTGCTGATCTGGCATTACACGGTCGACGCGCTGTACACGGCGATGCTGTTGCTGCGCTCCGGCAATCGTTACTACGTCGTCTCCGGCGGTCTGGCCAGCCTCGTCTTTGCGATCCCGATGCTGATCTCGATCGCTTTGTACATTCGCAACAAAGGCTTCGTCCCGGACGACGATCTCTCGAATGAAACGCTTCCGCTGAAACCTGTTCCTGAGCGCCCCGAGGTGACGGTCGGGCCAGCGTTCACGTTCCCGGCCATGCCGGTGACGCGCGGCAAGCTGCTGGCCTGCATCGTCATCATCTTGCTGGCCGCTGGCGCTCTTGCGCTGCATCTTCCGTCGATCGATGACGCGGTCGATTACCGCATCACGAAAGAAGACGCGAAACGCATCGCCTCGCGCATCGGCCCTCCGCCCACCGCGGCCATGCGCACGATTGCGACGCCGGTGGAAGGCTTCCGTTCATGGGAGCGCGACTCGCCGCGCGAGGACGGCGGCACGCCGGGCGGCTACGACGGGCTGGCCGTCGACTACATCCTGCGCAACGGGATGAAGGTCCCTGCGCTCGTCAGCGTGATGAAGACGAAGATCCCGACGGCGACGTGGATGGTGCGCTCGTTCGCGCCGCAGGTGAAGGATGAGTACTTCATCGAAGTCGATCCGCGTACGTCGCGCGTGACCGGCTATCACAAGTATCAGGATGAGCGCCGCGCCGGACCGCGCCTCGAGCAGCCGCAGGCGCTGGCGATCGCGCAAGGCGCGTTTGCGCAGTACAACGAAGACCCTCGTGCGTTCGATCTGAAAGAAGCGCTGAGCTATCAGCAGCAGAACCGCCGCGATTGGCTCTTCCACTTCCAGGAAAAACAGCCGCTCGCCGCCGACGCCTGGCGGCGCATCAGCGTGCGCGTGGCGGGCGCGGACGTCACCGAATTCACGACCACGGTGAAGGTGCCGGACAGTGTCTACCGCGAGCCGACCACGCTGCTCAATATCGTTTTCACCATCACGCGCATCGTCGGAGGATTGGCGATTCTGTCGCTGATCGTGGCCGGCTTCGTGATCGCGTTGCGGCGGCAGCGCTTCCCGTGGCGACGCGCGTTGCGTTGGACGCTGGCGCTGGCGATCATTCCGCTGATCGCCTTCGCCGCGCGCTGGGAGTCGACGCTGTTCGGATACAACACGTCGATTCGCTGGGAGACGTTCATCAGCGGACAGGTGATCGACGTCGTGCGCAATGTCGGTCTGCAGTTGGGATTAGTGTTCCTCGCCGTCGCCGCGCTCGCGGCCGCGTATCCGCAGGCATTCCATCTCGCTCGCCGCGATGCTCGTGCCGCGCTTGGCCGCTCAGCCGTCGTTGCCGCGCTGACGGCAATCGGAATCGCCCTTCTCTTCCGGATCGGCGAGCAGGCGCTCGCGCTGCGCTTCCCGTCGCTGGCAGCGATGCAATCATTCAACGTCCCCGACGCTGTCGCCCTGCCACTCCCCGCCCTCCTCGGCATCTTCTCCGCGATCTTGCGCACGCTCATCTTCTGCGCGGTCTTCGGCCTGTTCCTGCTGGCGCTGCGCGGGTTCCGGGCGAAGCCGTGGCTCCCGCCAACGATCGGAATCGCGGCGCTCTTCTTCGCCACTCTCGACTCGTCCGCGAACCTGAAGCAGACACCTTTGATGCTCGTGACCGCCGCGGCGACTGCGATCCTCGCCTTCGTCGTGATCCGCTACGTATTCGGCGCGAACCTGCTCGCCTACCCGCTGACGATCGCGGTAGCGCTACTCGTCGGCAACGGCGCGGATCTGCTGCAGAACCATCGCCCCGATCTTCGTGTCAATGGCATCATCGAGATCGTCGTTGCTGTGGGGCTGCTTCTCTGGGCTGCTTTACCAAACCCTTTGCACCACAGAGACACAGAGAGCACAGAGATACCTCTGTGACCTCTGTGTCTCTGTGGTGCAAAGCTTTTAGCGAATCCGCAATCAACATTCCGTCGTAGAGAAGAACATGCTCAACGACTACCACTTCATCACCCGCTGGCGCGTCCGCGGAACGGTCCAGGAGGTCCTCGACATCCTCGGCGACGCCGAAGATCTTCCGCGCTGGTGGCCCTCTGTCTACATCGAAGTGAAGAAGCAAGGCGACATCGTCGAGCTCTTCACCAAAGGCTGGCTCCCGTACACGTTGCGCTGGAGCTTCCGCGTCACCGAAAAACGCCCCGACGGATTCGACATCGAAGCCTTCGGCGACTTCGCCGGCCGCGGGGAGTGGCTGCTGACGCAAGACGGCGACGACGTCGGCATCATCTACGACTGGCGCATCAC
>DATLVW010000950.1:0-13075 GCA_035577085.1 Thermoanaerobaculia bacterium | reverse complement strand
CGGTGGTAGGTCAGCGCGAACACAATCGGCAGCGCGACGAAGATGCTCAGTGCGAGTGCCGGAGCGAGGAACGCGCATGCGATCCCCAGCAGCGCGACAATCAACTGAACACCGAAACGCCGCACAATGTAGCGTCGTTGGCTGGCCGTGGGTTGTTCTGTGATGTGAGAATGGTCCGCGACGAGCCACACACCTGCCAGCGTCGACGTACAAGCGAAGAGATTGGCGCCATAAATTGCGAGCGCCACCGGCGCGAGAGAGTAACGACCGAGCACCGCGGTGGAGAAGGGCAATACGGCAATCGTGAATAGAAACAGCATGTTCGCCCACATCAGAGCGACCTTTGCGCCGCGCAGTGAGGCGAAGATCAGGTGGTGGACGAGCCAGTAGTACGCAACGATTGCGAAGCTCAGCGCGAAGGTCCCGAGCCGCGGTGCAATCAGGACGAGCCCGTGCACGAGTTGGGACACGCCGCCTTCAGGAGGTCGTACGTCGAGGACGAGGAGCGTCAGCGAAACCGCGAAGACTCCGTCGCTAATCGCTTCTGTCCGGTCGGTTCGATATCTCCGACCGGTTCCTGGTCTTTCCTCGTTCGACGAACCGTCGACGCTCATGAAATTCTCCCGACAATTGCCTTTTGAGCGGGATCCGACGAAGCGCGCGTTGGGGAAACCGACGAAACGCAAGAAGGCAGCGCCGGCAGAATCTTCGCCGACGCCGCCCAAGCCGTCTGATTCAACCCCGCCGCAGAGGTTAAACCGAGGAGCCGGAGGAGATTGTGATTGGCGCTCACCTCCCCGGCCCCTCACACGACCGCGTTACGAGTCGAGCACTTGGATTTTATGGCCGAAAAGTGCCACCGCGTCAATAGATTCTGTTACGGAGCGCGAACGTCAGGAGGGTGGGTTGAGGGTCAGGTCTAAAGTCTAAAGTGCCGACGACGATTGGCGCTAATGCGATCAGGCCAATTCGGCACTTTAGACTTTAGACCTGACCCTCAGGCGGCGTTACGTGAAGATCAGGAACGCGTCTATGAAGACGGCGGCGAACTCCTGATTTCCAATTCCGCGGCTGTCTTGGAACATACCTCGATTCGCGCTAAGGCTTCCACCAACGCCACCAGAGCGGAATGCCGCCCTGGATGTTGGCCAGTACGAACGCGCCGGGCCCGATGGCGGCCACGGACGGGCGGCTGTTGAGTAGGCCGCCAATGTCGTGCCAGTCGTCCGTCACGGTGAAGCTGTTGTCCATACCGAGGTAGAAGAGATGATTGGAACGGCCATTGATCGTTAGCAGGATCTGGTCGTTCGGCACTCCAGTGACTGTGACGGAAGGACCGCTCTTCGGCCCCGCGCTGGCGACGCTGAATTTCGTCACGGGCTTCCACGGCGTCACGACCGTGCCGCTCTCGTTGCCCTCCGTCACCCACAGCGTTCCCGTCGTGTCGAAGACGAACAGCGTCCAGATGCCGGGCCGCGTGGAGATGACGGCCGGCTCGAACATCGGACCGGTGCTGACCGGCGGCAGTTCGATCGGCCCGGTCCACGATCCGTCGGCGCTGTCTTTGTAGACCAGCGCCACGACCGTCTCACCCGGATGATCGACGCGGCCGCGGAGACCGAAGACGATGATGCGCTGAAGGTTGAGCGTGATCGATGCTGGATCCGACAGCCAGTTGGTTCCCGCACGCGCCGTCTTCAAGTGAAACGCGCCGCCCGCCTTGTTGGTGAGATAGTCGCGGCGGTAGTCGAGATAGCTATTGGTGTCCAAGCCGCGGACGAAGATGGCAGTCTCGCCTTTCGCCACCGGACTCACGGTCGCTGCCGGGATGCCCCGGAGCGGCTCGGGCGGTGCGCCGGTGTCGCAGTCCTCGGGTGGATACCATGGGAAGTAGCGGCGGCAGAGTTGTCCGACGTCGCGCCCGCCGCTGAAGAAGGGCACGAAGTAGTAGGCCGAATCGAACGGACCGATGACCCCGGGAGAGGCCGCGGCCGGCGGCGACTGCATCGTCTCAAACGGCGTCCAGTAGCGATAGATGCCCTGGACTTCCATCGCGCCGCTGATGTCGCCCGGATCGAGGAACGAGCGCTGCCCGATCGTCACGCCCGACACATTGGGCAAGATCGTGGTTGCGCCTTTCGGACTGCCGAATGCTGTCGATGGGTAGTGCATCACCGAGGTGAAGTTGTAAACGCCGATGTCCTGTGAGTCTTTGTCGATCTCGAAGTCGTGGCTGTAGGTGGAATCGATGTTCTTCCAGACGATGGTGACGAACTGGTCGCGGTCATGGCGCGTGTGCTCGTGGAAAAGGCCGAGCGTGTGCCCGATCTCGTGCACGATGACGAAGGGATTGGTTTCCTTCTCGTTGATGTGGACGCCCTGCTCGCCGCCAATGTGCCCGATATCAGAGTGACCGCCGCCGTTGCTCTTTGTATCTTTGTAGGTCTGAAATGTGACGTAGTCCTTCTCGGTGGTGTGCGCGGGGAAGGTGCACGGCGTGGCGCTCGACCAGGTGGTCATGGCGCTGGTCATGAGGGCCATCATGTCGGAACTGACGCTGGCGTCGAAGCGGAAGGGAACGACGCAGTCCGGCCAGACTTGGGCGATGTCGATGACGCCGACCGCGGTGTTGATCGGCTTCGAGATCAGATTCCCTTGCGCGTCGACCGGCCCGAGGTCGATGTCGCCTTCGAACCGCGCGTGGCCGTTGATGACCTGATAGCTGACCTTTCGAGGTGGGCCGAATGGTCCTTTGACGACACCTCTATGGAATCGCGGCGCCGGCTGCACGGCGACGTAGCCCTCGCCGGCCGGCGAACGCGATGAGGCGGGTGCCGGTTGCGGGGGATCGGCGGCTCGAACGGAGCCGCACGCGGCGAACAGAGATAGAGCGATCAAAATGCGAATGTGCATACCGAGGAGAGGCGGAGCTCGGCAGTTTCCCTACCTCGGTCCGCGAGGTTCGCTCACCGACGGTCAGTTCACCGCTCTCAAGACGGACGTCCCCTTGGGGGAGCATGAGCTCGTGATCCATGCACCGGGACGCATTGACCCACGACCAATTGCACAAGCCATCCGGCTCCCCCTGCCTGCCAGATTTCTCGAACCCTGTCCGTCTGAATACCATTATGGCCCTGGATAAGAAAACCGCGACTATCCGGGGGAGGTGGCCGGTCGATCGGATATCGACGACGTTCCTTTCGTTCGCGACAGATGCAACGATCCGGTTCAACCGGTCACCCGGGGGGAAGAGATTTCTTCAGTTCTCCTCATGACGGAAGTACGCGGGTGTGCTATTACTACCTGAACAACGGAACTCATAGGCGACTCGAGAGAACGAAGGCCCAGGTTCAACGATGTCATGCCTGCTTGTCATCGGTACGACGGCGGAAGTGTCGTCTTTTCGACAGGCTGCCCCTGAGCCGGCCACGCAATGCGCGTTCGTCGACTGGCAGCAATTCCGGCCTGAGATGTTGCGAGAGCGCACGGAACGCCTCGTCGTCATCTTTGCGTCCGGAGCCGATGGCGAGCTCTGTCGATGGCTGCGCTTGCATCCGATTCCGCAGGCGATCCTCGCGATCTTCACCGGCGAGTTGCACGTCGAGCTCCTCGAGACCGTGGATGACTTCCTGCTCTGGCCTGCGACGTCCGCGGAGTTGCAATGCCGCATCGAGCGATTGATGCACGGCCTGGCGTCCGACTCCGGCGAGGTCTGCCGCAAGCTCCTTGACGAGCTAGCGGTGGCGCAGCTCGTCGGTAGCGAGCCGTGCTTCGTCGAGACCATCCGCCAGCTCGCGCTCTTCGCCAGGAGCGAGATGCCGATCCTGATCACCGGCGAGACCGGAACCGGGAAAGAGCTCTGCGCGCGCGCCGCGCATTTCCTCAGCGCCCGGCGCAACGGACCGTTCGTCGCGGTCGACTGCAGCGCGATTCCCGATCACCTCTTCGAGAATGAGATGTTCGGCCACGCGCGCGGTGCGTACACCGATGCGCGTGCCGAACAGAAGGGACTGGCCACGCTTTCCGAGCACGGCACGCTCTTCCTGGACGAGGTCGATTCCCTTTCGCTCGCGGCGCAGCGGAAGCTCCTGCGCTTCCTGCAGGAGAAGACTTTCAAGCCGCTCGGCGGCGAAAAGTTTCTTCATGCGGACGTGACGGTGCTGGCCGCGACGAATCGCGATCTGGCGCAAACCGTGGCCACGGGCGCGTTCCGCAGTGACCTCTACTACCGGCTCAACGTCCTGCAGGTGTGTGTGCCGCCGCTGCGCGAGCGGCGCGGCGACGTCAACCTGCTGGCGCGCCATTTCCTCGAGAGCGCATGCGCGCGTATGCAGCATCGGAAGACGTTTTCGCCGCAGACGCTGCACAAGCTGACGATGTACGACTGGCCGGGTAATGTCCGCGAGCTGATGAATCTCGTGCAGCGCGCGGCGATCGTGGCCGAGGGGGATGTCGTGCTGCCGTGTCACGTACCGCTGCCCGGTTTCGACGTGGCCGAGGAAGAGGCGACGTTCCGGTCGGCACGCGCGAAGACGCTGGAGATCTTCGAGCGCGCGTACGTCCGCGACATGCTGGCGAAGCACGACGGCAACGTCTCGCGCGCCGCGCGTGCGGCAGGGAAAGAGCGCCGCGCTTTCGGACGGCTGGTGAAGAAGTACAACCTCGCCCGTGGGTCAGTAACGACCCGGACGTAGGGTGGAGATGACCCGGCTCAGATGAGAGTGTCTCCGCTCGCTGGAGATTTTCCGGAGCGTCCACGCGGGTCGCGCGCAACCCACACCGCTTCCACACTTCTAGTGTTTCCAATGACTTAAGCCTGGCGTCCCGCTTGCGAACCGGATCGGCACCTCATGTCGATTCCGAGCGAGCAGGCGGCCGTCCGCGACGTCGTGCGCTATTTCGTCGAGCATCCCGAGTCGGCCGACTCGCTCGAAGGGATCGTTCGTTGGCGGCTGCTCGAGCGGCGCTTTCGCGAGACTAGCGACGAGACCGCAGCCGCGGTCGGCTGGCTCGTCGGACACGGTTTTCTGCAGCAGATCGACATACCGGGCGGGCGTCAGCTCTATCGACTTCCTGCCGAACGTTTGAGTCAGGCCGCGCAACTGCTCGGGGAGAACGTGTCGTGAGCGAATTCACCGCCATGCGCGCCGTCAGCATGACGCTGCAGTCGATGCTCGACGCCGAGATCACGCAGAGCAGCGACCCGCAGCTCAAGGGCGTGCCGATCCATCTCTTCTCGCCGAAGGTCGTGCACCTGAAAGAGAAGACCGGCATCTCGCTTTGGCTGTATCGCGTGCAGCGCGAGCCCGATACGCTGAACCGGCCACAGGAACGCATCACTCCCACACAGCTCCGCCATCGTCCGATGCCGCTCATGCTGCATTACCTCGTCTGCGCGGTCTTCGACGAACCGAAAGACGAGCAGGCCCTCCTCGGCAAGGTCGTGCAGGTGCTCAACGATCACGCGATCATTCGCGGCAGCGCGCTCAAGGACTCGATGCAGGGTGAAGACCTCGAGCTGCGGCTCGTACTGGAGGCACTCACGCTGGAAGAGCTCGCGCGAGTCTGGGACTCGCTGAACGAGCCGTATCAACTCTCGCTTTCGTACGTCGTGCAGGTGGTCGAGATCGACTCCGACCGCGACATCGTGCAGCGAGCGCCCGTACTCGTCGGGACGACGCTGGCGAATCAGATTCTCGAGAGGACGGGGTCATGACGACGATCGTGACCGACACCGGGACGTTCCGGGTTGTCCCCGACCTGCCGTTGGACCGCGTGGCGGTGTTCGTGGCCAGACTCGTCGACGAGGTGAGCGGCGCCGAGCCGCGTTCGCTGGTCGGGATCCAGACGAATCGTGAGGCGGCGTATGCCCGCGAAGCAAGCGGCGGGATGCTGGCGGTGTCCGGGCGCGTCGAGCACCTCTTCCCCGAGCTGGCGACGAAAGCCTACTCGCTCGACCTGACGATCGATGGTCCCGGCTACCGGCCGGTGAAGCGAACAGACAATATCTCCATCGGCTCGTTGTTTCCGATCGATCTAGGCACGATCCCACTGCGGCCCTATCCGATCCGAGTCGAGGGCCGGGTCACGCAGGACAGCAATCGCAATCCGATCGCGGGTGCTTCCGTCAGCGTCATCACACCGAAGCTCGCCCTGCTGCGCGTTCCGGCGTATCGCGACCATCCCGCAGGCACGAACGTGACCGTGCAGACGCTCACGCCGGGATCAACGCGCTCGCTCGGCGCCGGGGCACCCGCTGGCACGCTGACCTTCCTTCTGAGCAGCGTGGCGTCGTTAGCCGCGAATGGCGTACTGCTCTTCGGTGACAGCGAGTACGGCATCATCGACAGCATCGATTCTCCAGCGAAGACCGTCACGCTGAAGCACGCCCTGCAGCGAAGCTACGCCATCAACGCGACCGTGAAGCCGGTGACCACCGCAGCCGGCGCGGCCACGACCACAGCGCGCGACGTGAACGCCGGCGACGGCATCCTGATCCTGAGCGCGACGCTCACCGGCAACGCCGTCGATATCGGCGGCGCCGAGTATCACGACCTGGGCGTGCTCTCCGACGCCGGCGGCTTCTACGCTGCGAACGGCGTCGGAGGCGTACGCGAGCTCACTTTCCGTGCATCCGCCGGCGGCTTCATCGATCTCGATGTGCCGCTGACGATCGACTACGCGAGTCCGAACAACCCTCTGACCTTCAAGTTGAGGACCTGACCGAAACATAGGAGATGAAGTCGTGGCTGAATATCTAGCGCCTGGCGTCTACGTCGAAGAGGTCGACAGTGGCATCAAGACCATCGAGGGGGTGAGCACGAGCATCGCCGGTTTCGCCGGGGTGACCGCGCGCGGGCCGGTGAAGGGACTGCCGAAGCTGGTGACGAGCTTCAGCGAGTTCGAACGGAATTTCGGCGGCTACTTCGATTTCGGAGCAGCGTTCGCCGGCCACAACTATCTGCCGTATGCGGTGAACGGATTCTTCGCCAACGGCGGGCGGCAGCTCTACATCTCGCGCGTGCTCAAAGGCGATGCCACTGTCGCCGAAGGGACGGCCAAGGGCGGCCTGATCACGCGCCTGCGCGCCGATGCGCTGGTGGGCGGGACGACGTTCAATCCCGTCACGCAGCGGGGCATGAAGATCGCCGTCGTCGGGCCACCAGCGCAGGTGGCGACGAAAGTGCGGCTGGTGATGGTGAAGAACGGGATTGTCTACCAGTCATCTGACCGCACCGTCACCGTCGTCAACCCCGCCACCGGAGTCGTCACGGTCAATCCGGCGCTCGACATCACGCCTACCGGGCCCGCCACGTTCGAGGCGAAATACACCTATGTCATGACCGACATCAAGGACCTCAACGGCGGCGGCGTCATCAACGCGCTGGGGGCGGTCGGCGGTACGCGCAACGACGCCATCGTGCTCAAGGCGAATGACAAAGGGTCGTGGGGACGGGACATCGTCGTCACCGCTGCGCACGAGACGCCGGTGCGCGCGGAGATGGACGCTGGCGGCGACATCGGTGGCACCGGCGCCGCCGACTCGACGCGAATCGGACTGAAGTCGGCGAAGGGGTTCTACAAGGGAGCATGGGTAGAGGTGGAGCGCAACGACTACAAGTACTTCCGCCTCGTCGACTCGGTCGACGGCAACATCATCCGCCTGCACGGGCCGTCGATTGCGGCGGCCGATCTCGGCGGCTCCGTCTTCGTCTCGGTTTGCGAGTTCCGCCTCACCGTCTCGTACGGCGGCGTGACGGAGACTTTCAGCGGACTGACGCTGGAAGATGTCATCGGCAAGAACTTCAAGCGGCGGATCAACGGCGAATCGGCGCTGCTCGACAACGTCGATCTGGCCGGCGGCGCGCTGAACGATCCAACCTATTTCCCGTCTGGCGACAACGGCCTGAATCTCGTCCTCGGCACGAACGGCACCAACGGCACCGCCGCGCCGGGCATCAACGACTACATCGGCACCGGCGATCCGGGCGACCGCAGTGGAATCAAAGCGCTCGAGGACATCGACCGCATCAGCATCATCGCCGTCCCCGGCCGCACCGATCTCGCGGTGCAGAACGCGCTCATCGAACAGTGCGAACGGCTCAAGGACCGCTTCGCCATCGCCGATCCGGCGAACTCGAAAGTGGTCGACATCCTCACGCAGCGTGGTCAGTTCGACACCAAGTACGCGGCCATCTACTTCCCGCGCATCCTCGTGTTCGATCCGCTGACCGAGAACGATCTGGCCGTTCCGCCGAGCGGACACATGGCCGGCATCTACGCCCGCGTCGACATCGAGCGTGGCGTGCACAAGGCACCGGCCAACGAGGTCGTGCGGAGCATCACCGGCTACGAAGCGACGATCAACAAAGAGACGCAGGACACGCTCAATCCCAGTCCGACGAATGTCAACGTCTTCCGCGACTTCCGAGCCGACGGCCGCGGGCTCCGGATATGGGGCGCGCGGGTGATGACCAGCGACACGGAATGGAAGTACATCAACGTCCGCCGGCTCTTCATCTTCCTCGAGGAGTCGATCGACGAAGGGACGCAGTGGGTGGTCTTCGAGCCGAACGACGAGCGCCTCTGGGCGCGCGTGACGCAGAGCATCTCCGCGTTCCTCACGCGCGTCTGGCGCGACGGCGCATTGCTGGGCACCACCGCCGAGGAGGCGTTCTTCGTGAAGTGCGACCGGACCACGATGACGCAGGACGACCTCGACAACGGAAGGCTGATCTGCATCGTCGGCGTCGCGCCGGTTAAACCAGCCGAGTTCGTGATCATCCGCATCAGCCAGTTCACCGCCAGTGCGGCGACCGAGTAACGGAGGAATGCCATGGCCACAGGCAAACGCATCGACCCTTACCACGGCTACAACTTCGAGGTGCAGATCGACAACACCTCGGTCGGCGGCTTCCGCGAGTGCGGAGGCCTGAGCTTCACCACCGATCCGGTCGAATACCGCGAAGGGACGGACGTGCCGCTGCACGTGCGCAAGCTCCACGGCCTGCGCAAATTTGCGAACATCACGCTCAAGCGCGGCATCACGAAAAGCGCCGACCTCTGGACCTGGTACAAGAACGTTCTCAACGGCAAGGACGACCGGCGCAATGGCGCCATCATCCTGCACGACGAGCAGCACAACCCGGTCGTGCGCTGGAACTTCGAGAACGGCTGGATCACCAAGTGGGAAGGTCCGGCCGTGAACGCCACCAGCAACGACGTCGCGCTCGAGAGCGTCGAGATCGCCGTCGAGCGCGTCGAGCTCGTGTAATCGGAGGGCCTTGCCGTGCCGATGTACACAGCGCCGGGTGTCTTTTTCGAGGCTCAGGACGAAGCCGCCGGACAGGTGCGCCGCCTGCGCACCGACATCGCCGGATTCACCGGCGTGTGCGAGCGCGGCCCGCTCGACACGCCGGTACGCGTTACGTCGTGGGAACAGTTCCGCACGGCCTTCGGCAACCTCATCTCCAACGCCCTGCTGCCGTGGGCGGTGAAGGCGTTCTTCGAAAACGGCGGGCAGCGCTGCTGGATCGTACGCGTCGCCGCGCCGGAGGCGACGAGCTCCAGCGCCGGGGTGCAGCCGGCGGACCGCATGTCCTCCATCGTTCCGGCGGGAACGACAAACGGATTCGCCGCCGGTGCCGCGGTGACACTGATGCAGTCGAGCGTCACGTTCACCAGCGCGCTCGCGCAACCAGCAGACCGCCTCTCATCGCTGATCGTCGATCCGGCCGGCTTCACGCAAGGCTCGCTCGTGCGCATCGTGCAGGCGGCGAAGCCGTCCACTTACGCGCATCTGATCGCCGTCGACGCGGTGGCGAAACAGTTCTTCTGGGATCGAGCGCTGGACCCCGCGTACGACATCACCTTGCCGATCGAGCTGCACACGACGCAGCAGCGCAACAGGCTCCTGCTCGACGCCGATGCTACGACGCTCTTCTGGTCGCGGCCGGTCGATGATGTGTTCGACCTTCTCCGGCCGATCGACTTCGCCACCGGCGCCTCGGCGGCGTCGGCAATGCTGCTCGATCAGCACTCCAATCCGACGCTACGGGTCGATGCCGCCAGTACCGGCGCGTGGGGCAACGAGCTGCAGGTGAGCGTGGCCCGCACGAGTCTGCACGCCACGCGCACCACCGGCGCGCAGCCGGCGAGCGGACTCTCATCGAACGTCGAAAGCGTCACCGGCTTCGGCCCCGGCACGGTCGTCCGCCTTTTCCAGAACGGCGCCGGGATCACGCATCGCGTGGTGACACACGTCGACTACGCGCGGCGAAGTCTCGTCTGGAGCACGGCGATCGTGCTGCCGTTCGACGTCACAAAGCCGATCGCATTCGAAAGCGTCGAGTTCACGATCACGGTTTCCGAGAGCGGGCGCATTCGCGAGGCGTTCGAAGATCTGAGTCTCGAGCGCACCGACAGGAACCGTTACGCGCCCGACGTCGTGAACGCCCGCTCGCGCTTCATCCGCATCGACGATCAACTGTCGCCGTCGCCCGTTCCGGAATCGAATCCCGATCCGCAGTCGCCAGCCCTCGATCGCGGGCGGCTCGTGCTGCGCGGAGGACGCGACGGCATCGCCGCGTTGCGCACGATCGAGGTCACCGGCTCGATGGCTACCGACGAGCGGAAAGGTCTGCGCGCGCTCGAGCTGATCGATGAGGTGGCCATCCTGGCCATTCCCGACGTCCTCATCGAGCGCGTGCCACCGGTCGAGAGCGCGCCGCCCCCACAGCCGCCGGAGCCCGATCCATGCTTCCCCGCACCTCCCGCGCCGCCTGTAGCGATTCCGCCGCCGCCGAAGATCCGCGAGCAGAGCGCCACGTTTTCGGAGGACGAGATCGTTCTGGTGCAGAGCGCGATGATCGATCAGTGCGAGCGGTTGCTGGACCGCTTCACGCTCCTCGATCCGCCGAACTTCCGCTCCACCGACTTCGGCGAGATCGAAAGCTGGCGCCGGCGATTCGAGACGAAGTACGCCGCGCTCTATTTCCCCTGGATCGTCGTCGTCGATCCGCTGAGCCGAGGCGCGTCGCTCACACGCGCGCTTCCGCCGAGCGGACATGTCGCCGGCATCTACGCCCGCAGCGATCTCGCCATCGGCGTGCACAAGGCGCCGGCGAACGAAGAGCTGCAGTGGGCGCAGGACGTCACGCTGGAAGTGACGCAGAACCTGCACGAAGTTCTTAATCCGATCGGTGTCAACGCCATCCGCAGCATCGCCGCGCGCGGCCTGCGCGTCAACGGCGCGCGCACGGTGAGCAGCGATCCGGCCTGGCGGTACGTCAACGTCCGGCGACTCATCTCGATGATCGAGGAAGCGCTCGACGAATCGCTGCAGTGGGCGGTGTTCGAGCCGAACAACGATCAACTGCGCGTGAAGGTGGCGACGGCGATCGCCGCGTTCCTCGAACAGCTCTGGCTCTCCGGCATGCTCGCCGGCAAGACGCTCGGCGAGGCGTTCTACGTCGACGCGCACGTCGACGAGGAGCGCCTGCTCGCCGAAGTCGGCGTGGCCCCTGCGATCCCGGCGGAATACGTCGTCGTGCGCGTCGGGCGCACCGAGGACGTGCTCGAGATCAGCGAACCCGAAGGAGCGGCGTGATGGCCATCGGACTATTCGGTCAACGCCTCGATCCGGTTCGCACGTACAACTTCGTGATCACGCTCGCCGACAGTGCAAGCGTCCTGGGCACGATCCTCAGCGGCATCCAGAACACGCTCCTCGGCGGATTCAGCGAGTGCAGCGGGCTGGAGATGGACCTCAAGACGGAGGACTTCAACGAAGGGGGCAATAACGGCACCGTCCTCAAGTTCCCCACGCGCGTTACGTGGGCAAACATCCACCTGAAGCGGGGCGCGGCGCTGAACGACGAGCTTTGGAAGTGGCACTACAGCTTCGTCGAAGGAACGGGGACGCGGCGGGACGGAATCATCATGCTCCAGGACGACGAGCATCAACCCGTCAAGATGTGGACCTTCAAGCGCGGGCTGCCGGTCAAGTGGACCGGTCCCACCTTCAACGCCATGCAGAGTCAACTGGCGATCGAAGAACTGGAGATCGCCCACGAAGGGCTGAGCATCCAGAACCCCGGCTCGATCATCGGCGGAATCGTGAAGAGTCTTTTCTAGGAGCGATGCGATGGACGTTCACGTAGGCGAAATGAACAGCACCGTGCGGGTGGGAGACAGCGGCGGCCTCAGTGCCGAGACCTTCCAGCGGATTGTCGATGCCGTGCTGGCGCGCGCCCGCGAAGAGCTGGCCCGCGACGCCCGGGTGAAGGACGAGTTGCGGCTGCGCACGAGCGCCTCGGAGCAGCAGCCATGAGCGTCCGTCCGCGCGCGAAATTCCAGCGCCTCACGCCGATGCTCACTGGCGTCGCCGAGGAGATCGAGGTCTCGTACAACCCGACCGAGCTGACGTTCAGCAAGAGCGCGCAGATCGCGGAGATCCCAATCCCCGGGCTCGACAGCCCGATCCTGCAATTCGTCCGCGGTCAGACGGAGACGCTCTCCGTCGAGCTTTTCTTCGACAGCACCGACGACGGGATGGGAGACGACGCCACGGCGGTGACGGAGAAGACCGATCGCTTCTATCAACTGATCAAGATCGACCGCTCCACGCACGCCCCTCCGGTCTGCCGTTTCATCTGGGGCGATAAGGGATTCGCCGGCTCGAAGATGACCGGAACCTGGGCGAGCCAGAACCGGCAGAACGGATTCCAGTGCGTGGTGGAGAGCGTCAAGCAGCGCTTCACGCTCTTCAATGCGAAGGGGCGGCCGCTGCGCGCGACGCTGACGCTGAGCCTGAAGGAATACCGCACGCTGGAGCGGCAGATCGCGGAGATCTTTCAGCAGTCGCCCGACCACACCCACGCGCACGTCGTGCAGCGCGGCGACACGCTCGCCCGCATCGCCGCGGAGCGCTACGCCAATCCCGCGCAATGGAGAGCGATCGCCGACGAGAACCGCATCGACGATCCGCTCGAGCTCGTCCCTGGAACGATCCTGGAGGTCCCGCCCCTTCGCTGAGGCCTGAACGACATGTCGCCCGTACCGATTTACAAAGAGG
>DATLVW010000949.1:0-7285 GCA_035577085.1 Thermoanaerobaculia bacterium | reverse complement strand
ATCGCCTCAAACGTGTTCGGACTCGACGGCAAGAACGTCTTTCGCTCGGTCGTGATGCGCATTCCGTTCGACGCGCTGCTGCGATCGATGGATCGTGGAGATTCGTTGGAGCTTAGTTTTCTTGCTGAAAGCGACAGTGGTACCTTCCGCTGCACGCTCGGAGCCCGCGGCACGATGTACGTCGTCGGTCAGCGTGATACCCAGTCGCTGCGGATCTTTGCCTGGCCCGACGAAGACGAGCATCCGACAGCACGCGATGTCGCGGTGAGTGAGTGGATTGACGGACTGGAAGGGTATTCGGCGCCCGGTCCGGATGGCCGCGAATGGCTGAGGCGTGCCGACGATCGCATCACAGCGGCATGGGTTGCGAAAGGTCGTGTTGGAGTCATGTGGTCCGTTGATCGGATCGACGACCGCCGCCCGTTCCCCTATGTCCGCGTGGCCATTCTCGACGAGCAAACATTCCGAGTGATTGCCGAGCCGGACATCTGGAGCAGAGACTACGCGCACGTATGGCCCGATGCTTGTCCCAACGAAAACGGTGTCGTCGGTATCACGGTTTTTCGCGGTGGCCGTGCGCTCTACCCCTCGCATACCATCGGCGTTCTCGACGACCGTACGATGACTTGGACGCTGGTCGAGACGATCGATGGAACAAGCGGTCCTTCTGACAAGAAATGGGGTGACTACCTCACTTGCCGCGCGCAATCTCCGGATGGAAGCGGCTGGATTGCAGCCGGATATACGCTGCAAGGTGGTGCTTCGGTCGACCGCGTGGAGCCATTCGCGGTGCTCTTTCATGTCTCCGATGGATAAATCTCGCAGCATCAACGCTCATTTCCTGCATCCCAGTTGCGACGCAGCCCGGACGAGGTACGACGCCTCCCTGATCCGTCTGTCATCGAAATCAGAGCAGCCCAATCACGGTTAGGAAGCCCGCTATGTCATCTGTCACCCAGACTTACGGCGCCAACACGGCATTCATCGAAGATCTTTACGAGAGCTACCGCGCCAATCCTGATTCGGTGAGCGCTAGCTGGCGCGAGTTCTTCCACGATTACGAGCCTCGCTTCGAGGAGGAGTTCGAAGAGGAGATCGAGGAGCAGAAGGCGGCAGCCGCGGGCTCGACTGCGTTTGTCGCTCCGATCTCGATCCCACCTGCCGCTCCGCAAGCCAGCAAGCCGGCAACGCAGCAACCCGTCACACCGCAGCCTCTCACCCCCGCTACCCCGCAACCGCAACCCGCTCCCCGCCCCACTCCCGTCCCCTCGAACCAGACCACCAGCCCGCTCCGCGGCGCGGCCGGGAAGATCGCTCAGAACATGGAGCTCTCGCTGTCGATGCCGACGGCGACCTCCATCCGCAACATCCCCGTCAAGGTGCTCGAGGAAAACCGGCGCGTCGTCAACAATCACCTCGCCCTCACCGGCCAGCCCAAAGCGTCGTTCACGCACATCATCGCCTGGGCCATCGTCAACGCGGTCAAACAGTTTCCGCGCATGAACGCTGCTTTCGCGATGCAAGCGGACGGCACGCCTTCGCGCATCGATCACGAAGACGTCAACGTCGGCATCGCCATCGACGTCGAGCGCAAAGATGGTTCGCGGTCACTGCTCGTTCCCAACGTCAAGCGCGGACAGACGATGGACTTCGCGCAGTTCCTCAAGGCCTACAACGAAGTCGTGCGCAAGGCGCGCAACAGCACGCTGGAGATGTCGGACTTCGAAGGCACGACGATCTCGCTCACCAACCCCGGCACGATCGGCACGATCGCGTCGGTCCCTCGCCTGATGCAATCGCAGGGAACGATCATCGCCACCGGCCAGATCGACTACCCGGCCGAGTACTCCGCCAGCGATCCCTCCGTTCTCGCCGACCTCGGCATCTCCAAAGTGATGACGATGACGTCGACGTACGACCATCGCATCATTCAGGGTGCGGAATCGGGCGCCTTCCTGGCGCGCGTCCACGAGCTCCTCCTCGGCGCCGACGGTTTCTACGAAGCGATCTACAAGGATCTCCGCATCCCCTACGAGCCGGTGGTCTGGGGCAAGGACCGCCATCGACTGAACGCCAGCGAGGACGAGAAGGTGGCGCGCGAAGCGGCCGTGCTGCAGATGATCAACGCCTATCGCGTGCGCGGTCACCTGCTCGCCGATCTCGACCCGCTCGAGTACGAGGTCAAACGCCATCCCGAGCTCGATCCCGCCTTCTACGGCCTCACCATCTGGGACCTCGACCGCGAGTTCATCAGCGGCGGCTTGTGCGGCAAGCTGACCGCGAAGCTGCGCGACATCCTCGACACGCTCCGCGAAACCTACTGCGGCAAGATCGGGCCGGAGTACATGCATATCTCCGAAACCGTGCAGAAGAAATGGCTGCAGGACCGGATGGAGCCGTCGCGCAATCACCAGCCGCTCGAGCTGGCCACCAAGCGGCGCATCCTGATGAAGCTCAACGATTCCGAGTCGTTCGAGAAGTTTCTGCACACGAAGTACGTCGGCCACAAACGCTTCTCGATGGAAGGCGCCGAGAGCACCATCCCGATGCTCGACTACCTCTTCAACGAAGCGACGCAGGATGGCGTGGCCGAGGCGGTGATCGGCATGGCCCATCGCGGGCGACTCAACGTGCTCGCCAACATCCTCGGCAAGTCGTACGAGAAGATCTTCCACGAGTTCGAAGGCGACGTCGATCCGAACACCACACAGGGCTCCGGCGACGTGAAGTACCACCTCGGCGCCGACGGCGTGCACCAGACGCCGGACGGCTCGCACATGAAGCTGACGCTGGCGTCGAACCCGAGCCATCTCGAGGCGGTCGATCCGATCGTCGAGGGCATGGTCCACGCGAAGCAGAAGCTCATCGGCGATCACAAACGCGCCTGGGTGCTGCCGGTGCTGCTTCACGGCGATGCCGCCTTCGCCGGACAGGGCGTCGTTGCCGAGACACTGAACCTCTCGCAACTTCCGGGCTATCGCACCGGCGGCACGATCCATCTCGTGATCAACAACCAGATCGGCTTCACAACCGGTCCGGAATCAGCGCGCTCCTCGGTATACGCAACCGACGTCGCCAAGATGGTGCAGGCGCCGATCTTTCACGTGAACGGCGACGATCCGGAGGCGTGCATCCGCGCCGTGAAACTGGCGTACGACTTCCGCCAGCAGTTTCACAAAGACGTCGTCATCGACATGATCTGCTACCGCCGTCACGGCCACAACGAGGGCGACGAGCCGTCGCTCACGCAGCCGAAGATGTACAAGTCGATCAAGGAGCATCGCTCGGTGCGGAAGATCTACACCGAGACGCTGCTGCGCAAAGGCGACATCGATCCGAAAGAAGCGGAGTCGTGGCTCGACAACTTCCAGAACAAATTGCAGGAAGCGTTCGACCGGACGCGCGAAGATGACGCGCCGCCTCCGTCCAACGAGCGCGGCGCACTCTGGACCGACGAGGAGATCACCGGCTTCCAGAACCAACCTTCGCCGGATACGTCCGTGCCGCGCAACGCGCTCGACGTCGTCAGCAAAGCGCTGACAACGGTCCCGGCTGATCTGACGCTGCATCCGAAACTCAAACCGATCATCGCGCGGCGGACAGCGATGGCGGAGGGACGCGAACCGATCGACTGGGCATTTGCGGAGATGCTTGCATTCGGCACGGTGATGACCGACGGCTTCCGCGTCCGCCTCTCCGGACAGGACTCCGGCCGCGGCACGTTCTCGTCGCGGCACGCGATCCTCTTCGACTACGTCACAGGCAAAGGCCTCGTGCCGCTCAACGCGCTGGCCACGACGGGTGGCGCATCGCCTGCCACGCCGGCGTCGAACGCAACCAGCAGCGCTCCGCACGTCATCGCGGAGAACGCGCTCGGCGAGCAGACGGCGAGCGAAGGCGGCGCCGAAGTCAGCTTTGCCGTCTATGACTCACTACTCAGCGAGTACGGAGTTCTCGGCTTCGAATACGGCTACTCGGTCGCCGATCCCGGCGCGCTCGTATTGTGGGAGGCGCAGTTCGGCGATTTCGTGAACGGCAGCCAGATCGTCATCGATCAATTCATCTCGTCCGCGGAAGAGAAGTGGGGACAGCACAGCGGCCTCGTGCTCCTTCTTCCGCACGGTTACGAAGGACAGGGCCCGGAGCATTCGTCGGCGCGCCTGGAGCGCTTCCTCACGCTTTGCGCGGAAGGCAACATGCAGGTGATCTATCCGACGACGCCCGCGCAACATTTCCACGCATTGCGGCGGCAGATGAAGAACGATCCGCGCAAGCCGCTGATCGTGATGACGCCGAAGTCGCTGCTGCGCCATCCGCAGGCAACATCGTCGATCGAAGAATTGACGAGCGGCCGCTTCGAGCCGGTGCTGATCGATCCTGCGCGCGACGCGGCAGCCGTCACACGCATCGTTCTCTCGAGCGGCAAGGTCTACTACGACCTTCGCACCGCACGCGAGAAGGCGAACGCCAACCTGCCGTTGATCCGCCTCGAACAGTTCTATCCGTTTCCGCAGGCGATGCTCAGCGCCGCGCTGGCGCAGTATCCGAGCGCGACGGAGATCGTCTGGGTGCAGGACGAGCCGCGCAACATGGGCGCCTGGCCATTCCTCCACGAGCGCCTCGGCGCGCTGACCTCCGCGAACCAAACGCTGCGCTACGTCGGACGTCCGATCAGCGCATCGCCGGCGACAGGTTCACATCATCGCCACGAGGAACAGCAGCAGGCGCTGGTTGCCGCAGCGATCGGGTAGTTTCGCTGGCAAACCCTTTTCACCACAGAGACACAGAGGACACAGAGAAAGTCTTCACCTCTGTGTCCTCTGTGTCTCTGTGGTTCGTGTCTTCTTATTGACTAATATTGATTCACTAATATTGATTCACCCCACCGCGGCGTCAATCTTCTCCTGCAACTCGCGGATCGCGGTCTCGATCGCGGGAAGCAGTGCGGCCGCGCGCGCAAAGTCATCCGCGGCCGCTGCGCGCTCGATCTGTAGCGTTGCGGCGAGCGGCTCGGGGACATCGAAATTGCTGATCGACGCGCGGAGTGTGCGTGCGGCCTGGACGAGCCCGTCGCGATCTCGCGCTTCGACAGCATCGCGCATCGCGGTAAGCAAGCGCGGGATCTGCGTGGCGAACGCATCGCGGACGCGCAGCAATAGGTTCGCGTTGCCGCCGACGGCATCGAAGATCGAGCCCGCGGATTGCGGCGGAACACGCGCCGTCGTCAGCGGGCTCGTCACGTCGCGGAGGATCGACCCGATCGCCGTCTGCGACGCCGGCGCTTGCAGCACGGCATCGAAACCGGCAGCGATGCACCGGTCCCGCTCTTCCCCCGTCGCGTTCGTCGTGACCGCGATCGCCGCCGTTCGGCCATCGCGCTCGATCGCTCGAAAACGCCGCGCCAGTTCCAGTCCGTCGAATTGGGGCGCCTGAACGTCGACGAGAACGACATCGAACTCTCTGCCGGCGAGAAGATTCGGCGCTTCGGCAGCGGTCGTCTTCGTGACGACGTGGCCGAGGCGACGGGCTGCGTCTGCGATGAGCTCCTGATTCAAGCCGTCGTCATCGACAACCAATACGCGAAGGGGGCGAAGGATCTCGCGCCGCCGTTCCAGCGTGTAGGCGATCGCCGGCTCCGCGATGCCGAGGGCAGCGCCGACGGCTTGGATCAACACGCGCTCGCTGCAAGGCCGCGTAACGAAGACCCCATCGCCCACCGGCGGAACGAGTGGCGATGCGATCCGCACGACCGGCACAGGCGGAATCCACGGCGTCGCTGCGAGCAGGTTCGCGTCGGCGACCAGACAGCCGTAGGCAGCCCGGATCGACGGCTGCAGCGCGCGCTCGATCGAGTCGTACGCCTCGGCCACCATGCCGTGCGCCCGCAGAATCTCGCCGAGGATGCCGCGCGTCGTCGCGTTGGGCTCGATCAGCAAAACGCGGGTGCCTGCCAGACGCTTTTCCCATTCCGGCGACGGCTCCGTTCCAATCGGCTCGCAGGAAAACGGGACGAGAACGCGAAACGTGCTTCCTCGTCCCACTTCGCTCTCGATCGTCATCGCGCCGCCCATCGCGCCGAGCAAGCGCGACACGATCGGCAACCCCAGGCCGTGTTGACGGCGCAGGGACGACGACGGCAATGGATTGCCAAGGAGCGCGCGCAGCGACGGATCGATCCCCACGCCGGTGTCGGAGATCTCGAACACGACCGTCACGCCGTCGGCCGCAATCGCTTCGCAGCCAACGCGAACGACGATCTCGCCGCTGCCGGTGAACTTGATGGCGTTACCGGTCAGGTTGACGAGGATCTGTCGGACGCGTCCGGGATCACCCCACAGCCGGTCGGGAACCTCGGGCGCGACCGCGTAGGCGAGCGTGAGGCTCTTCTCCGCCGCCGCAATACCGAGCGGCTCGAGCGTGTCGGCGAGCAGCAGCCGGATCGAAAAGTAAACCGGCTCCAGGTTAGGTTGGCCGGCCTCGAGCTTCGTGAAGTCGAGAACGTCTCCGATCGTGGCGAGCAGCGACTGCGCCGAACGGCGGGCCATTTCGAGCAGTTGTGTGCGCTTCTCCGAGGCATCGCTGTCGGCAGCCACCCGCAGCATGCCGATGATGCCTTGCAGAGGCGTGCGCAGCTCGTGGGCGATGCCGGCGAAGAGCTCGCTCTTCGCGGCGCTGACCGCCTCGGCGCGCTCCTTCGCCTCCCGCATCGCGACGACCTCGGCTTCACGTCTCCGCGACGACTCCTGCGCCATCCGCACGAGGCTCGCCAGGTGCCGGCGCCGTGTCTCGGCACGCCACAATGAGGCGCCGAAGGTGGCCGCCGCGGCAACGAGGAGAGAGACTTTCAGAATGAGAACAGACGACGTCCCGCGATCGGCGACGAACTGCAGGAACAGAACGTTCGCCAGACAGATCGAACCGGCGATCGCGAATCCCCATGTCGTCCACCATCCGCCCCGCTGATCGATCAGCTCGCCTGAAGAAGACGCAGCGGATTCATCCGCGGTTTTCCCGTCAGCGGAACTGCCGCGATCACTGGTCATGTACGGAGACTTTACGCGTTCTCGCGCCCCGGTGCGCGCCGGAGCGTTCTGGCGCACTCATTGCTCAACACGCGCGAGGAGGTATCAGTATGAAGAAGGCATTCGCATCACTCGTTCTTTCCGCCGCACTGGTCTCGTCCATCGGCTGCTCCAACTGGAACCGAAACACACCCGCAGGGATGGACAACAAAGCAGTTGAGGAAGAGATCCGGAAGAACATGCTTGGCGACAAGATCACCGGA
>DATLVW010000948.1:0-6574 GCA_035577085.1 Thermoanaerobaculia bacterium | reverse complement strand
CGGGTCGGTCGTGCGAGACGACTTCGATCCGGAGCGGAGCGATGTGGATGTGCTGGTGGAGTTGCGGCCGGATACGACGGCGACAGGTTTTGCATTCTTCGGGGCGCAGGAGGAGCTGTCTCAAATCTTCGGGCGAAAAGTCGACATGTCTACGCCGGCAGCGCTCAGCCGGTGGATGATCAAGGATGTCCTGACCGAAGCTGTCGAGGAGTATGACCAGACATCGTGACATCGTTCCGCTCGGCGGAATGCTCGACACCTCTCATCGCCTCATGTCGATCACCGAGAATAAGTCACGAGCGGACTTCGACGCTGATGAGAATCTTCAATACGCCCTGACTCACCTTCTTCAGCGGATCGGCAGAAACGCGGAACGAGTGAGCGACGCAGTTCGTACGCAACATCCGGAGATCGATTGGCCCCACGTTGCGAGTCTGCAAACCAGAGTCTCTCTCGACTACAAGACCATCATTCACGATGCCGTTTGGTTTGGAGCCACCGTCGAGGTCCCGCGCCTTCTAACAGCTCTCGAAGCCTTCATGCCCTCCGATCCGCCATAATCCCCCGCGCATGAAACGCTTCGTCTGCGCCCTCCTCCTTCTCCTCGCCGCCACCGCCCTCACCGCCGCGATCCAGACACCCTCCCAGTTTCTCGGGTTCGAAGTCGGCGCCGACCGCAAGCTTGCCGACTACCGGCAGATCGTCTCCTACTTTCACGCGCTGGCCGCTGCCTCGCCGCGCGTCAAGGTCGAATCGCTCGGCAAGACCACCCTCGGCGAAGACTTCATCATGGCTGTCGTGACGTCTGAGGGGAACATGCGCAACCTGGAGAAGATCCGGGAGACCGCGCGCAAACTGGCGGACCCGCGGGGGCTCAGCGACGAACAGATCTCGCAACTCGCCCGCGAAGGCAAATCGATCGTCCTCGTGACCTGCAACATCCATTCGTCCGAGATCGCCTCGAGCCAGATGGCGATGGAGTGGGTGCACGCGCTGGCCAGCGCCAACGACGCCGAGACAAAGCGCCGCCTCGACAACGTTGTCCTCCTGCTCGTGCCGTCCCTCAACCCTGACGGCCAGATCATGATCACCGACTACTACCGCAAGTACCTCGGCACGCGCTACGAGGGCGGCCGGCTTCCCTGGCTCTACCATCACTACGTCGGCCACGACAACAACCGCGACTGGTTCATGCTCACGCAGCTCGAAACGAAGGAGCTGAGCCGCGCCGTGTACCACGAGTGGTATCCGCAGGTTTGGGTCGACGAGCATCAGATGGGCACCGACGGACCGCGGATGTTCATCCCGCCGTTCGCCGATCCGCTCGATCCCACTGTCCATCCCCTCATCTGGCGTGAAGCGAACCTCGTCGGCACGAACATGGCCTTTCGCCTCGAGCAGCAGGAGAAGGCGGGACTGATCTACGGCTTCTCCTTCGATGCCTACTGGCTCGGCGGAACACGCAACACAGGCTGGTGGAAGAACATCACCGGGCTACTGCTCGAGACGGCGTCAGCGCGCATCGCATCGCCCATCGTCATCGACCCGAGCGAGCTGCGCGGCGGGCAGAAAGGGCTCATCGACTACAAAGCGACGATCAACCATCCGCATCCATGGGCCGGTGGCACGTGGCGGATGCGCGACATCATGGACTACGAGCGCATCGCCTCGGACGCACTACTCGAAACCGCCGCCGACCGCCGCGAAGATCTTCTGCGCGATGTAGCGGTGCGTGCGCGCGCTGCGGTGGCGTTCGGCGCCACGTCCGCCTACCGGATTCCCCACGATCAGCACGACTGGCCGACCGCACAGTTCCTCGCGGCGCTCCTCCTCGAACATGGCGTCGAGATCCAGCAGGCGGGTAACGGCGATTACTGGATCTCGATGGCGCAGCCATATTCGCGATTCCTGGATGAACTGCTCGAGCCCCAACGCTATCCCGAGGTCCGTCTGCAACCGGGGAAAGACATCCTCCGCCCTTACGACGTCGCCTCCTGGACGCTACCCCTTGCGATGGGCGTCACGGTCGAGAAGACAGTCATGCCTCCGAAAACCGGGCTTCAACAGGTCACCAGCATCAAGCCGGAGACGGAGGAAGTCATCAAGCGGCACGCGTCGCAGCCAAAGCCGCGCATAGCCATCTACAACCCATGGGGCGGCGCGCTCGACGAGGGGTGGACGCGCTGGCTGCTCGATTCCTACGGCTTCACGCCGAAGTCGCTCCACCCGCAGGAAGTCAAAGCCGGCCTGCAGAACTTCGACGTATTCATCATTCCCGACATCGACAAAGAGGAGGTCGCTACCGGACGCCGCGCCGGAGGGGAAGGATCGATGAAGTACATCGACGAGCTGCCGCCCGAGAACCGCGGCGCGCTTGAGAAAGAAGGAGCGCAGACGTTGCGCACGTTCGTCGAGAACGGCGGCACCCTCATCGCCTTCAACGCCGGCTGCGACTACGTCATCGACAACTTCAACATCCCCGTCCGCAACGTCCTGGCGAAAGCGACGCCGAACGATTTCTCCGTTCCAGGCTCGCTGGCCCGCGTCCACATCCGCACCGATCATCCGGTCACGGCGGGCATGCCGGATGAGACAGCAGTCTTCATCGATCATCCGATCGCGTTCGAGACGACGCTGCCGGGAAACGAGATGCAGCGCTGGGTTCTGGCAACGTATCCCGACGACGCCCGCGACGTCCTTCTCTCCGGCTGGATCAACGGCGAAGAAAAACTGACACGCAAGGCCGCTGCGGTGGCGATGACGTTCGGCAAAGGCCGCATCGTCCTCTTCGGCTTCCGCCCGCAACACCGCGGCCAGACGCACGCGACCTATCCGATGGTTTTCAATGCGTTGTATTGGGGGAGGTAGCGCTGCTCTGTGATCTCTGTGTCTCTGTGGTTCATAGGTTTTTAACCACAGAGACACAGAGGACCTAGCGGTTCAATTTCGCATATTCCGCGCGTGCCGACCGGACAATTGGAAGATCGGGATCGACGTCTTTCCAACTGTTGAGAAAGTCCTGGTACGCCTTGAGCGACTGGGATCGAGCGCCGGTTTGCGCGGTGGCCCGTGCCAGTCCGAGTTGCGCAAGCGGATAGAGAATAGACAACGGCGCCTCTCCGGCATGGGAAAGGATCTGCCGGAATTCTGACGCGGCGTCCGTGCCTCTGTTGAGCTTCAGCTCAGCCTCTCCCCGAATATAGTGCGTCCAGAATTCCGCGGCGGGCTCGTAGGTCCGCGTGTTGTCCAGCGACGCCACCGCTTTCTCCGCGTTCCCATCGTTCAGCTCCGATGCGGCACGAACCACTGGTACCCAGAGGCCGTTGAGGAGTGTGTCGCCCGGACGTTGTTGAACATCCCCTTGCAGCGATGACTGTGCCCGGCGGTCGCCGCAAAGAGCCTGGCTCAGCGCGATGCGCTCCTGTGTCACCTGATTATGATCGAGTGCGAGCGACTGTTCCGCGTAGACCTTCGCTTGATCGCACCTTCCCAGCACCGCCGCACGCAAACCCTCCTCGGCAGCGTAACGCGCGGCCACTTCTTTGACGTCGACGTGGACTGCCAGGTCGATGGCGCGCTGCGTAAGGGTCTGTGACTCCCTCCATTGCCCCCGATACGCAGCTGCGGCACTTTGCAAGCCGGCGGCGACGTACTCCTCCGGCCGGCCGCGCGCCCAGTCGAGCTGTTGCTGCATCCCTTTCTCATCATGCTGAACGAACGCAAGCTGATACAGCGCGTCGTGCATCCGTGCGTCATTGAGACCCATCACAATCGCGCGATCGAAGGTCTCTTTGGCGTCTCGGAAACGGTTGAGGCGGAGGAGTGACGTCCCCAGCGTCACCTGCCAGGCAGAAATACCCGGATTGAGGCGCACGGACTCCCGCGCCTCTCCGAGGGCCTTCTCGTATTGTCCCAGAAGCAGATAGGCAAGCGACAGATTGCCCGAAGCGCGGAAATCGTTTGCGTAGAACTGATCGTAGACACGAAAAGCTTCGATTGCCTTGTCCAGGTCACCCAGCGTGTAATTGTCATAAACGGAAGTAATGTAGAGCCGTTCGCGATCCGTTCCCTTGTCTTTGAGAGCAAATGCTTTCGCGGCGTTCTCCGCGGCCCGGCGTGGCTCGTTTACAATCGTGTAATTGCCGGCCAGCAGCGAGTAGCCATAAGCAAAGTTCGCATCGAGCTCTACGGATCGCTTGAACATCGGGATTGATTTGAAGTACTCCCCCCTGTTCGAGAGATCAAAGCCGAGTGCGAACGACTTTAGCGCTTCAACCGACGGCGTCGTGAGTTGATACAAAGGAATGTCTGATTGTCGGATGGAGCTGAGGCTTTCGCCCAGTGTCTCGCGGATGCCACTGGCGGCGGATGAGAGCGACTTCAGGACTTCTTCCTTGCTGTCCGCCTCAGTCTGTTGGCGGCCAATCGTCTCACCGCTCTTGGCGTTGATTGCTTCGAGCGTGATGACGTAATGGCGGCCGAGCGCGGCAATCGAACCGGCGATCAGAGCTTTGAGGTCGTTACGCTGGCAGATCTCTCGTCCAGTCTCCACCGTCACCCGCTCATCCGGCGAGCGCTCCATCTGGCGCAGTGTTTCGCGAACGCGCGCTCCGGGGAAGATGTTCAGAAAGGGCGACTGCTGCAGCTGCATGGCTAATCCCTGTTTGAGCGTGTCGTCAAAGACGGCGTCGCCGGTCGTATTCGTGAAATCGGTGATGAGGATTGTGTCTTTCTTGCCGATCGCGGTAGACGCGCGGTGTCTCGAGTAGAGGCCGTAAGCCAGTATCGCGGCGACTACGACGAGAAGGGCGGCCGCCGTCAACCCGAATTTCCAATTCAATCGTGGCGAATGGCGAAGCGTTGACGGCCGGAAGCCTTCCAGAAAACCCGCTGCGCTGTCTTCCTTCGACTCCGGCAGCTCCCGCAAGACTTCGATCAAGGCATCGCGCATATCCGCCATTCGTTGATAGCGGTGCGCGGGCTCTTTCGAAAGCGCCCGGCTGACGATCGCTTCCAGCTTCGCGGGTATCGGGCCGCCTCGGTTTTCACTGATCGGGCGCGGCTCGTCGTACAGGACGGCGTGGCGGGCCTCGATTGCCGTTCTCCCCTGAAACGGCCAGGTGCCTGAAAACATCTCGTAAAGCAATACGCCCGTCGAAAAGATGTCCGCGCGGTGATCGACTTTCTCCCCTCGCGATTGCTCCGGCGCCGCGTAGGTCGGCGTTCCATACGGCGAGCCGAGGGCGGTGATCTCCGTCTGATCCTTTCCGTCGCTCCCTTCTCCGATCAATTTCGCAATGCCGAAGTCGAGAATCTTCGCCTGTCCGTTTTCGGAGACGATGATGTTCTGCGCTTTGATGTCGCGGTGAATGATCCCTTTGGAATGTGCGGCCGCCAGCGCGTCGCAGACCTGGATTGCGATTCTCAGAGCTGTGCTGATTGCGAGAGGACGACCTCCGACGAGTTGGCGGACTGTGCTCCCGGCGACGAACTGCATGATGATGAAGCTCGCGCCGTCAGCCTCTATGAAGTCATGCACAGTGCAGATGTTCGGATGATCCAGCGACGAGGCAAGCTGCGCTTCGCGGCGAAATCGCTTGCGGACAGTGTCGTCAACGGAGGTCATCTCCGGCGGCAGCAGCTTGAGTGCGATCGTGCGGCCCAGCTTTGTGTCCAGCGCCTTGTAGACGGTGCCCTGACCTCCGGCGCCCAACTCGGAAATGATTCGATAATGCGCGACGCTCTGACCCTTTGAGTAATCGTGAACCGGGCTCGCAGTGATCTGACCCGCAACTTCTCCCACTGCCGGTTGCTCCATGAAACTGTGCGCGTCGTCGAGAGAGCGAAGAAGGGAATTGACCTCCTGCAGGAGCGTCTCGTCGCCCTGGCAGGCCTCGGTGAGATAGTCGAGCCGCTGGCCGGGAGCCTGCTCCATGGCGCCCTCGAACACTCGTTTGATTTCCTGCCAGCGATCGGCGTCCATTGCGCAGCGTTACCTCGACAATTCGCGATGCAGCCAGGCCTTGGCCATGCTCCATTCGCGCGCGGCGGTCGCTCGTGAGATGTTCAGAATCGCCGCGGTCTCTTCGAGACTCAAGCCGCTGAAGTAGCGTAGCTCGACAACGCGCGATTGCTGTTCGTCGATTGCCGCCAAGCGCGTCAAGGCTTCGTCGAGCGCGATCAGATCGACCGGCTTCGTCTCGCTGGCGATCTCCCCGGCTGCCGTGATGGAGATCCGAACATCGTCTCCGCCCCGTTTCGCCCGATGTCGCGCCCGTGCGTAATCCACCAGAACGCGGCGCATGGCTTGCGAGGCGATGGCAAAGAAATGCGTGCGGCTCTCCCATTGCACATTCTTCTGGCCGATCAGCTTCAGGTAGGCCTCGTGAATCAGCCCGGTGGTCTGCAGCGTGTGATCCCGCCGCTCGCGCCGTAAGTGCCGCGCCGCCTGACGCCGCAGCTCCGCATAGACGAGCGGCATGAGCTGATCGAGCACCTCATCCTTCCCCTCGCTCCACTCCTTCAACAGCTCGGTGATCTCGGATGGGCCGGCAGGCTCGGTCATTTCTCTGCG
>DATLVW010000947.1:0-4524 GCA_035577085.1 Thermoanaerobaculia bacterium | reverse complement strand
TTCTACATCGACATCGGCGCGCACGATCCGGTGGTCGGTTCCGTGACGCAGCACTTTTACTTATCAGGATGGGCCGGGATCAACGTCGAGCCATTGCCGGCGTTCTTTGAGTGCCTCGTGGCCGCGCGGCCAAACGACATTAATCTCAATGTGGCCGTGTCGCAGAATGCAGGCACGCTTGACCTCATCGTCGATCATACGGAGCCGGGACTGAGCACAATGACGCAGGAGCTCGCGGATGAGTATGCGCGCGCCGGGCACCGTCTCGAACGGATCGAGGTTCCGACGCGTCCCCTCGCCGATATCGTGCGCGAACATTGCGCCGGACGCACGGTCGATTTTCTCAAGATTGACGCAGAAGGCCACGAACTGGAGATTCTGAGCGGGATCGATCTCTCTGTCTGGCGTCCTCGGATCATTCTCATCGAAGCCGGCTACAAGCCCGAAGCGTGGGCTCCGATGATCGTAAGTGCCGGATACATCCTTGCCGGCAGCGATCTCTGGAATCGTTACTACGTCCGCACCGAAGACGCAGAACGAGCGGATCTGCTGCGATGCCCGGCGAATGTCACCGATCGCTACATCGCGTTCGATCACGTTCGCGCATTACAGGCGCAGGCGGAGTGGGATTCGTTCGGGCCGCTCACTCGGCGAATCGCACGCCGTCTGCACCGGCTATTGAATGCCAATCCGCGGTTTAAGGGCGCGGTTAAGAAGGTTGCGCAAAGAATCGGGCTACTGCGCGATTCCTGAGGTGAATCAGAGGCAAGAGATAGGAGATAAGAGACAAGGGATCAGATGGGTGTGCCCTGACAATGCCCTGATCTCTAGTCTCTCGCCTCTAATCTCTGCCTCACCGCACCGCCCGCCACCCTCGCTACGAGATCTTCACAACGTTCTTCGCCTGCAATCCTTTGGGCCCTTCGACAACGTCAAAGGACACCTTGTCGCCTTCCGCCAACGACTTGGACCCCTCGGCGATGATCGAAGCGTGGTGCACAAACACATCCGCGCCGCGCTCCCGCACGATGAAACCGTAGCCCTTCGCGTCGTTGTACCACTTGACGGTTCCCTGTTCCGGCATACGTACCTCACTAATTGGAGCTACGTTAGCGCCGCAAATGACGTGCGTCAACGGATACCAGGTGTCGGGAGTCGGGAGTCGGAGCTGGGGTCGCTAACCAGGGCTAACTCGTTTTTCTCACACTCTTATCGCGACCATTCCCATCGAGCGCCTTCTCCCCCACGCTTCTTGTGGGGGAGAAGGTGGCCGAAGGCCGGATGAGGGGGCGCTCCAACAAGTAGGACATCCGTGCATCTGACGCGTTTACAGGCGGTTCGGGTGAGGCGTGGTTGATCGCCCCGCGCATTGACGCCCCCCTCATCCGCCTTCGGCACCTTCTCCCCCCGCAAAAAGCGCGGGGGGAGAAGGCGCTCGATGGGAAAGCACTCTAGAGAAACAGGAAGAGGCGCTCGCGACGTCCGGCAGCTCCCAAGAACGTTCGAGCGGCTAGCGCCGCCGGTTCTGCTCCGACCCCCGACTCGCGACCCCCGACGCACTACGATTCCAGGCGCGCCGTCATCGTGATCTCGGCGTTCAGAAGGCGCGAGATCGGACAACCCTTCTTGGCATTGCCGGCGGCCGTATCGAAACCTTCCTGCGTCGCGCCGGGGACGCTGGCGACGACATCGAGATGAACCGACGTCACGGTGAAGCCGGCTTCCAGCTTCTCCAGGGTCACCGTTGCGCTCGTGGCGACCTTCGACGGCGGCGTGCCGGCGGCGGTGAGCTGTCCCGACAACGCCATCGAGAAGCAGCCTGCATGCGCGGCCGCGATCAATTCCTCGGGATTCGTCCCCTTCCCATCTTCGAAGCGCGTTCCGAACGAATACTGGGCATTGCTGAGCAGCCCGCTCTCCGTCGAGATCGTTCCTTTTCCTTCCTTCAGACTTCCGTTCCAAACTGCGGATGCTTTCCGTTTCATCAATTGCTCCTTGGTTTTGAGTGGCGGCGATTGTAGACCGAGGAAAGGGCGGCGACGCCGGGCTATTCGATTCGAAAGTCAACCCGCGGTCGAGACGACCGCACTCCTGTTACTCCGCCAACTCTTCGTGGCGGGCCACGGCGTCCTCGGGTAGAACGTCGCGGAGCCAGAGGCGCTCCACAATTGGATAGGCCGCGACGAACGGGAGGATCAGGATCGCACCGGCGACGCCCTGCAGCGTCCCTCCGATCATGATCGCCAGAATCACGGTAAGCGTCGAAAGGCGAAGCTCCGATCCGTAGACCTTCGGGATGATGAAGTAGCTCTCGGCAACGTGATAGAGCAAGAAACCGGCGAAGACCAGGAGCGCCTTCACAGGACCCGCGGTCAGCGCAAGCATCACGGCGGGAATCATCATGGCGATCGTGCCGACAACCGGCACTAGGTCCGCGATGAAGGCCATGCCTGCCAGCGGGACCGCGGCGGGAATGTGGAGCAGTGTCAGCAGGAGGAAGGTCCAGGTCGCGCAGATGGAGCAGCAGATGGCCTGGCCGCGGGTAAATGCGAGCATCACAGCAGCCATCTCGACCGCGGTCCGCCGCAGCCGCGGACGTTTGTTCTTCGGCGCGAGGGTAATGAGCCATTCGAAGACCGTCCGTCCCTCGATCAGAAGATAGAGCGCGACGATGAGCACGAAAACCATCGCCGTGACGAGCTCGATGGCGTACTTTCCGGCCGCGATTCCGCGAGTCAGCCAGGTCTCCAGTTCCGGCGGCGGGCCGCCGTGAAGACTCTTGAGATAGGGCGCCACGGCCGGGAAGCGTTGGGAGATCGATTGCTCGACCTGCGGCAGTGTCTTCGACAAGTCCACCAGTTGCCGGCTCATCGCAGGTACCAAAAGGGCGAACACTACGACGAGCAACGCGAGCAGGACGATGGCCACGATTGCGACGCCGAGGCCGCGGTGAACGCGGTGACGCTCGAGGAACGTGACGATCGGATCGAGCATCACGGCCAGCAGAATCGCGACGATGATCATCAGAATCACCGGCCAAAGCTTGATCACGCAAATGCAGAGAAGGAGCGTCAGCGCCACTTTCAGCAGAGTGGTGAACGGGATGTGTACTTCGACGCGGTCGGCCACGGTGTGTTACGTAATGCACAACAGACGCCGCTGCGGAGGGGGTTGCGCTATCCTCCGTCGCGCAACGGAAAAACGAAGGAGCATTCATGCGGAAATTCGCCCTGGTCATTGCTTTATTTGCTGCAGTCGCGGTTCACGCGGAACAGAAGAACGTGCAGTTGCTGACGAACCTCTCCGACTGGCAGCTCAACGCAGTTATGGATAACTTCACCGCCTCCCTCGGCGTTCACTGCGACGCCTGTCACGTCCGTAACGCAGAGACGAAACAGTGGGATTTCCCCAGCGACGCGAAGGGGGAAAAGAAGACCGCGCGCGAAATGATCCGCCTGGTCCTCGACCTCAACGAGAAGAGCTTTCACGGTCACACCGTCGTCGGCTGCTACACGTGCCACCGCGGAAAAGAGAGTCCGTCGCTGATGGTCGCGCTGCCGGTTCCTCCGATTCCGCCCACGAAGTCCGAAGCCGAGGAAACGGCTGAGCGTAAGTCGTATCCCGCCGCGAAAGACGTCGTCGCGAAATATGTCACCGCCATCGGTGGCGAGGCCGCGGCGAAGAAACTCTCCACCGCGACGATGACAGCCAAAGCCTCACGCGTCGGCGGAAACGGACAGACGATGCCGATCGAGGTCTATCGCTCGGGCGGTAAGTTCCTGCAGCGCGGCACGCCGGCAGAAGGTCCGGCCATGGTGCAGATGTACGGCCCCGAGGGTGGATGGATGACGGGACGGCAGGGAGCTCACACGATCACTGGCGGGGACGCTGCGATCGCCGTCGCCTCGGCGCGCGCGTACGAGCCGTTCGACGGATCACTTTCCGACAAAGCCCGCGTCCAGGGGAAGGAAACGATCGACGGACATGAGACCTGGATCGTCGGTGCTCCGATCGACGAGCATACACGGCAGCGGCTTTATTTCGATGCGACCACCGGCCTTGTCGTGAGGCGCGTCGTGTCGATGGATAGCCCCGTCGGCCGCCTTCCGACCCAGACGGATTTCGATGATTATCGCGATGTGGCCGGCGTGAAGGTGCCGTTCACGGTCAAGGTTGCCAGCGTCAACGGCGGCCAGAGCGCGACGCGGAAGTACACGGCGATCGAGTTCGGAGCACCTGTGGACGAGAAGATGTTCGAAGCGCCGAAATAGTGAATATGGGAGTGGGGTGTGGGGCGTGGGGGGTGGTAGCCAAACCCCTCGCGCTGCACCCTTCTCTCCTTCGCTCCATTGAGAATGTCGGGAGTCGGTCGTCGGGTGTTGTAATTGAAACCCGCTCTCATCCCAACTGCGATTGGGCGCTCCCACGCACGTATCGAGCATCCTGATTTCGACTGCTCCGACTCCCGACTCCCGCGCACCGACACCCGCCGAAAGCATCGATCTCCCACTCCCCACACCCCAC
>DATLVW010000946.1:0-6217 GCA_035577085.1 Thermoanaerobaculia bacterium | reverse complement strand
CGCGCTTGCGGCGAAGGCCATCACCAACAGCGACGCACTGAGAAGCTTGATGACTCTGTTCATCACGCTTTCACCACCAGCATGATCGAGATGTGAAACTCGGATCCCGCGTCCGAATTCGTCCACGTGCAGTCGAATGGCTTTGCGCCTTCGGAATCGACGATCCAGGCGCGCAGCGTGACCGTGGGGCCGCTGGGACCGCTGACGAGTCTCGCGCTTGCGCCGTAGCCGCCGGCTTCCAGTGAGTCGATGGACTCCGGTCCTGGATTGAGATCCGCTTTGACCCAGTCGGCCGGGCTGCCGGCTGGCGGCACGATACGGACGCTGGCATCGAAGTCATCGCTCGCCGTCCCGGTGCTCGTGGCGGCACTCGCTTGCGCGAAGAACTTCCAGCCGGGTTTCAACGGGTTCCAGATGACAAACTCCGGGCAATCAGCCATGACGATTCAACCCTTTCATAGAGGAGTGGGACGGATGAGCGGACGCGGCATTCTAAGGGAAAGGACAAGAAGCATTTCACGCGAAGACGCGAAGGACGCGAAGAGATCCGCCGCAACTCCGAGCATGGGGGCCAGACCTTCGGTCGTTGGAACGAGGCAAGATACTGACACAACTTAACTTAAGACCGATTGAATTTGGTAATTGCGCGAGAGTCCAGTTATTCGCAGCACTAGCGACACCGCCGGCTCCCACCCCCCACTCCCTACTACCCACTCCCCATCCGCCCCCTACCGCACCATCTCGATGAACCGGTTCGCGATTGCGGCATCGAACTGCGTGCCGCCGTTTTCGGCGATCATCGCCAGGGCGGCGGCGCGCGGTTGCGCGGGCTTGTAGCTCTCCGTCGAGATCATCGACTCGTAGACATCGCACACGTGAATGATGCGCGCGATGCGCGGGATCTCGCCGCCGGCCAACTCGTTCGGATAGCCGGTGCCGTCCCAGCGTTCGTGATGACAGAGCACGGCGCGGGCGACCTCGTGCCCCAGGATCGGCTCGACCAGGGCGGCGCCGACCGTGGTGTGCTCGCGGAGCAGGTGGATCTCGTCGAGCGAGATGTCGGGCTTGCGATAGAGGCGGTCGTAGTCGAGCAGTCGCATCCCCACATCGTGAACGAGCGCCGCAAGTTTCACGTTTTCGATCTCACTCGGCGACATCTCCAGATAGCGCGCCAGCGATTCGGCGCGCGACGACACCCGATCGCAGTGAGTGCGCAACTCGGGGTATTTCGTGAAGTCGGGCTCGAGCAGCGCGATAGCCGCGCGCTCCCGCAGCGACTGCAGCGACGTCCGGTCCACTGATCGTTCGATGGCCACCTGCAACTGCGTCAGCATCGCCGCGAGCAGTTCGTGCGTGACGCGGTCGGGGTTCGCGTTGAAGGCCACGGTCAGATAAAGCGACCGGAACGCTCCGGCCGTCACGGGCGCCGTGAACACCTTCACCATCTGTGAGGACTGGATCGATGCCGTGCCGGGTCCGAGCGGCAACTGCACATTCCTGCGCGTGTGTCCCCCTGACTCGCCGCGCTTGGCCAGCCAGACGTTGAGCTTCGACTGCAGAAACGCCAACGCCTCCTCCGAGATTACGGACTTCGCGGCCATCTCCTGGATGCCGCCCGTGTGTCCGAACGCGGTGAACGAGACAACGGCCACGCTCGGAATGAGAAGAATCGATCGGAGCACGTCACGGACTGCGGCGAGCTCGTTCTCGGTCAGCGATTCCGGCGACGGTGGCAGCACAATGCGGTTTGCTGCGGCGCGGCCGTCGATGATCAATGCGGAGAGCCGAGGAACACGGGCGCCTGGTTCGATGGATGCTTTCGCAGGCGTGGCCGGAGCCGGCGAGGTGCTCTTGACCGATGAAGAAACAGGAACGCGCGCCACGTCCGCGGCCGCCGACGGCAACGGCGCCGCCTGAATCGTGGAGCGCGGCACGACATTCTGTGGGTCGTCGGGGTGCGAAAGGGAGATGAAGCGCTGCCCGAAGACGTTCTTGCCCGCGAAAAGCGCGACGATACGCTCAGCGATCTTTTGCGCTTTCGGGATGTCGGCGTTATCGAACAGTTGCTTCTGCGCTTTGTCGCGCATGTCGATCAGCCCGACGAGTTGCCCGCGGTTGTAGATCGGCGCGGCGAGGAGGCGGTCGCTGGCCGACTCATACATGATCTCGGAGAAGCGCGGCTCGGCGCTGAGGCCGTTGACGAAGAACGCCGACCGTCCGCGGCCGCAGCGGTCGACGACTGGATCCTTCTGGTCGACCGACTGGCGGATCGCGCCCTTGAATCCGTACTCGGCCACGATCTCGTAGCGTCCGACGCTGTCGTAGAGAAAGAGCGCGGCCTTCGTAGCGCGGATCTCCACCGCGCAGTCATAAAGAACTTCCTTCAGTTTCGGCTGAAGATCCTTTACCTCGGGATTCACGCGCGAGATTGTAAGGCGGGAGGCGGCAATGTGGTTATTGGGTAGTCGTTGTCGCCGAAGCAAAGGCAACCACAGAGACACAGAGAACACAGAGGGGATCTCTGTGACCTCTGTGTCTCTGTGGTGATCCGTTTTTCAAACTCAGCGCGCCCCCGTTTCAACCTTCAGCTTGATGACACGCTCTTCATTCGGCCCGAGACGCGGCACCGACACCACCCACGCGCGTTCGCCCTGCATCGCGGTCAGCGAAACATTGCGCCTCATGAAGAAGTCTCCGCCGAGGGTGACGTCGGTCGTGTTCGGCGGCAGCCAGATCATCACGCTCGGATTGTCGATCGGCTTCGGCCCGCGGTTCGCCATGTGAAGGAGAAAGAAGCGACGGTTCGCCAGACGATCGACGCCGAATGCGAAGTTTGCGGCGCGTGCGTCGCGCCGTGATTCGGGCGTGAGCGTCTTCGCCGTCGCTGCCTCTCCCACCGCCCCCTGGGAGACCGGTTGTCCTGCCGCCCAGCGAAACGCGGTGCGGATGAGCAACAACATCTGGCGATCGTCTTTCTCCACCATCGCGTCGGGATCGAAGCCCATCCACAGATAGCGTGCGCCTTGCTGCTCCATGTGCATTACCGCCGCGCGCGCCTTCTCCTGCCAGCGCGCGTCGACGATCATCTGCGGTGACTCCTTTAATAGTGCGACCGAGGAACGCCGCATCTGCACTTCGGAGCCGGGATTGAGCCGCGCCAGGATCGGGGAGGCGCTCTCCGACAATTTGATGGCCGTGTCCGACGGTCCCACCTCAGCGTTCAGAAGCAGTTTGCCGATTGGCGTCGACGGCGGGGTACCGGCGAATGCGAGCGAGCCACCGCGGCGCACAAAGGCCTCCAGCATGGAGGCAAGCTTCGGAGGGAGTGCGGGAACGTCACAGATGACGACCACGCCTTCGACCGGTTCGAACTTCTCCATCGGCACGAGCGTGGCTTGCAGTCCCGATCGCGTGAGCAGATTCACCCACGCCGCTGCCAGCCGCGAATTGGCGTCGACCGTCACCACCGTGATCTTCGGCAGCGGATCGGGCACGACCACCAGCGATTGCTTTTCGAAAAAGGTCCAGAGGGCGAACGCGCCGATCGCCGCCACCAGGAACATCACCGCGCCGTAGCTGGCGAGGTGTTTCCAATGAACGTGTGCGTCATGATGACGGGGCATTCAGGAGTGCTGCGAACGAGTCCTGTGCTGACCGCACATCATGGTCAGCACAGGCATCCAGCACGTCATTTCGGCACGTACTGGGTGAAGAACACCTTCGTCTCGCCGTCTTGGCGCAGTTCGGCGGCGGTCTTGGGACGGCGTGCCTCGCGCACCTTGTACGCGAAGTAGGACGCGACGGCGAGAATCAGCGTGACGACGATCGAAACGAAGATGACGGTTGCAAGAATATTGACCCAATCGAATCTCATGATTTAGATGCGTCCTTTCCGAGCGAGCTTTCCCCACGACATGTCGAGCCCGACGAGCTCCTCGAGCGTGGCGAAAACCTTTGTGACGTCGATGATGGTGATGTAGAAGAAACGGTAGAAAATCGCGTACGGCGCAAGACTCATCTGCTCGCCCTCCATCACGATGGCGTGAATGGCGATGAGCAGATCGAGAGCAGTCAGCAGCATCCACCACAACACGAGCAGCTTCGTCATGCCGTAGATGAGTGCGATCCACACGAAAAAGACGCTGGCGAAGATATTCATGGCCGGCCATACGAGGCCTTCGAACACCATGTACCAGAGCGAGAGGGGAGTGGTAACACTGCTCCCGCGCGAGACGAGCAGCCGCTTCTGTTTGCGCAGCGCCTGCAGAATGCCGCGGCTCCAACGATAGCGTTGCTTGATGACGTCGAGCAGCTCCTCCGGCGCCTCGGTATAAGCAACCGCCTTCGGCTCGTAATAGATCTTCCAGCCGTCCGCGAGGATCTTGACCGTCATGTCGAAGTCTTCCGCGAACGTGTCGCTGTCGTAGCCTCCCGTCGCGTCGAACGCGGAGCGCCGGAAGATGCCGATTGGTCCTGGAATCACGTTGACCGTTCGGAAGTACGCCTGCGCCTTGCGGACGATATTGAGACCTTCGATGTATTCGAGCGCCTGCAGCTTCGTCCAGATGTTGTGACGGTTGATGACCTTGACGTTTCCGGCCACGGCGCCAACATTCGGGTCGGAGAAGGGACGGATCGCATAACGCAACGCATCGGGAGTGAGCCGCGAATCACTGTCCATGCAGACGACGACGGGAGCACGCGAGCGGCGGATCCCGTAGTTGAGCGTGTCCGCTTTTCCGCTGTTCTCCTTCCGATAGACGGAAACCTTCACGCCATAGTGGTTCCCTTCGAACTCCTTCATCTTGTCGAACGTGCCGTCCGTCGAGCCGTCATCAACCGCGATGATCTCGTAGTACGGATAGCGGAGCTCCAGCAGCGACGAGAGCGACGCCTGAATGACCTCGGATTCGTTGTACGCCGGAACGACGATCGACACGAACGGATACGACTCCGCGGGCGGCTGATCGGCGAGCTCGCGCTGGTGCAGATAGCTGAACCAGATCAACACGAAATGCCGCAGCACCAGCAGCAGCAGGAACGAGGCAAGCGTCACGACGAGTGCCGTAATGAAAATCGGTCCCAGTGACTGCGGATAGCGGAACAGGAAGAGAGTGGCGATCACCACGAGGGCGATGATCGCAATCGAGATGATTAACTGCGTTGCCGGGCGAAGCGGCTTCTTGACGGTTGCCATTAGTTTGTTCCTCCCAGCGGCGGAACGACGGGCGACTCACTGAGCGGCCGCGCGTCGTAGTAATACTGGTCGTGAGGATGGCGCTCGCTGGCCCTGGCGAAAAGCTGCTTCGCCCTCACACCAACGAACCAGTGACGCTGCCAGTAGTTCACGAAATCGCTCGAGCTCGTGCTCCCTGCGAAGACAGAGTCGAGCCTGCCGCTCTTGCCGTAGCCGTAGTTGCCGATCAGATCGAACGAGTCGCTGAGGGGCACGGTGATGTTTCCTTCGTAGGCGCGGAGGTCGGAGCTGAACCCGGACTCGTACGCCTTCCCGGCTTTCACTTCGAAGTCCCAACGGAACTTCTGGCGCACGGTCTGGCCGATCTGCACCACACCGGCGATCGATCGGTAGTCGTTCGGAGACCAGTAGCGATTCGTACGGAAGTCGTACGCAAGGTAGCGGCCGTCCACTTTGAAAGCGAGGAACGGCGACTTCAGGACACGGAACGTTGCCAGGCCGTGCGCGCCGGCGCGCTTGTTGTTGTCCGAGACGAAGCCGTACGAACCGTCCGCCAGCCAGGAGAAGAAACCGCCGCCGTTCCAGTCGTAATGACCGCGAAAGTCATTGATGGAGAGCGGATCGCGCAGATTGAGCTGCGACGTGGGACCGGGCGTGCCGAGGGAGGTCAGCGTGAAGACGTCGTAGACGAGGTCGTAATGATTGAAGTCGACTGATGCGCGGCTCTGGAGGCTGGGCATGAACTCGGCGCCGAGTGCAAAATAGGGGCGGGTACCGAGTCCGCTGTCGTAGAAGTCGAGTCCGACGCGACCGCGGGCGGTGGTGCGGTCCGTGTAGCGATACGACGCACCCACGCTGATCGTACTCGCGTAGACGCTGTCGCCGGCGTGCTCGAACTCATGACGGCCCAGCGACAGATCGGCATCCCATCGTTGCGACACCCAGCGATTGCCTTCGAGATCCAGGCGCTTCATCGTGAAATCGTTCGAGTCGGTCGCGTACGTCACGCGGGCGTCGACC
>DATLVW010000945.1:0-4891 GCA_035577085.1 Thermoanaerobaculia bacterium | reverse complement strand
TCGTCTTTCGGCGTGGCCATCTTTAGCGCGCCCTCGGCGGTCGCGATCGCTCCCGCGCGGTCGCCACCCTTCGCCTGGATTCGCGACTTGAGGTAGAGATTGCCCATCGACGGCTTGATCTTCAACGACTGATCGATCCATTTCATCGCCAGCGCGTTGTTGCCGGAGTCGAATGCGAACGATGCCGCGCGGGCGGGAGTGGCCGCATCCGTCGGAGCGGCGCCAGCGACGGCAGCAGTCGCCGCTGCCATCACATTCGCTGTCGTGTTCGTGCCGACTTTGAAGAGCACCATCGTGTCGGCCCAGCGCAGCGCGACTACGGCGTCGTCGGTGGTCACGTCAGGAAACGTGATCGTGAACACCTCCGCAAACGGTCCCTTCTGCGGCTTCGCGGTCACGCGCAGCGCGTCCTGCGCCTGCTCGTAGTTGAACGAGCCCCACTGCTTCGCCGTCTTGTTGAAGATCAGCGTCCACGAATCCTTCCCGGGGATCGTGTGCAGCGAATACGCGCCCTTCGGCAACGGCTTGCCGTCGATCGTCACGTCGTCGCTGAAGGTGATCTGGGTCGCCTCGTTCGCGCCGGTGCGCCACACCTGGTCGTACGGAACAAGACCGCCGAAGATTACGCGGCCCTTGGCCACGGGGCGGCTGTAATCGATCGTGATGTCGGTGAGCCCGACCGTTTGCGTGATGACCTGATGCTGGGACACGCGCGGAATCTTGAGTGGCGCCGGCTGCTGCGCTACCAGCGGCAGCGCGGAGATGAAGAAAAGACAAATCGCAAGGTACTTGCGCATCGAAAAGCTCCTTTCGGTTTCGTAACCAGGGCCGGATCGTAGCAAAATGTCGGGGTGTAGGGAGTGGGGTGTGGGGAGTGGGAGCAGAACCAAAAGCGCAAGCGTTGTAGATATGCGCTTCACTCTGCCTTTGCTCCCACTCCCCACCCCCTACTCCCCACACCCCGAACACCAAGGAGAACACATGGTCGCTATCCGCTTCACCGGAAACTACGAAGACCTATCGACGGACCGCGGTTATCAGTTCAAGTTTTACTGCGAGAAGTGCAACAACGGTTACATGTCAAGTTTCAATACCTCGACCGTCGGCGTTCTCAGTTCCGCCGCGCGCGTGGCCGGAAGCCTGTTCGGAGGCGTCTTCGGAAACGTCGCCAACAGTTCGTACGAGGTCCAGCGCGCCATTGGCGGTCCGGCGCACGACAGCGCGCTGAAAGAAGCGGTCGATGAGATCTCGCCGATCTTCAAACAGTGCACGCGCTGCGGACATTGGGTCTGCGAGCCGGTCTGCTGGAACAAGAAAGCCGGACTCTGCGAGAACTGCGCACCGGACCTGGATGAGGAGCTGGCGGCAGCGCAAGCCGAGGCGGCACGGGAACAGGTACAGACAAAAGCGCGCGAGGTGGACTGGACGAAGTCGCGCCAGATCGATCAGGTCTCCGGCGCGGTCTGCGGATCGTGCGGAGCGAAGTCGCAGGGCGGCAAGTTCTGTCCCGAGTGCGGCACGGCATACTCTGCGAAGAAAAAGTGCGCCTCGTGCGGTCATGAGGCCGAGGGAACGCCGAAGTTCTGTCCGGAGTGTGGGGGGAAGTATTAACAACTTCTCACGCGAAGACGCGAAGACACGAAGAAGAAGGAGTCAATATCTCCTTCGCGTCTTCGCTTCTTCGCGTGACTAACGCCTTCGCCCAATCGCCACCTGCTCTTCCAGAAAATCGCGAAACGACACACCCGCCTCCCGCAACTGCTGCGGTACAAGCGAAGTACTCGTGAGTCCTGGCAGCGTATTCAGTTCCAGAAAGTAGAGCCCGTCGTCCGCGAAGATCAGATCGCTACGTGAGTACCCCTCGCATCCGAGCACGCTGTGCGCGGTCAGCGCCATCTGCTGCGCTTCGTCGCGGATCGCGTCGGGGATCCTGGCGGGACAGATCTCGCGGGTTCCTTTGCCAAGGTACTTGCCCTCGTAGTCGAAGGAAAAGCCGGGATCGGTCTCGATCTCGATCACCGGCAGCGCACGCGGTCCGTTCTCGCTATCGATGACACCAACAGTCAGCTCGCGGCCGGCGATGAACTGCTCGAGGATGTAAGGAACTTTCAGCGCGTGGATCGCCGCCACGACCGGAGCAAGATCGGTTGTCTGGTCGACGAAGAAGAGACCGCGTGACGAACCGCCGGCGACCGGCTTCAGCACGATCTTCTCGTGGCGCTTGAGCATCGTGGCGATGCTGCCATCGATCGCGCGGAAGTCGTCGACGACGAGCGATTCGGCGACGCGCAGATGATTCTCCACCATCTCCTTCGCCCGTCCCTTGTCGAAGGCCGCGGCGCTTGCTGCCGACCCGGAGCCGGTGAACGGAATCCCGCGCGCCTCCATCAAACGTTGTACGCCGCCGTCCTCCCCTTCACCGCCATGAAGCGCGAGAAGAAAGACGGGGTCCTCGACCGGAAGCGTGTCGAGGGCTTGCTCGAGGTCAGGCCAGATGGCCGGCCGCGACGGCTCGAAATCGTTCGTGAAGGGGTTTTCGTGATGCAGCAGATCGTCGCGATGGACGTCGTGCACGGCGCCGTTCGGAGCCCAGAACCAGGCCAGCGGCGCGTCGAGCGCGCGAACGACGTTTTGCGCCGATGCTACCGAGACGTGCCGCTCATCGCTGCGGCCGCCGAAGAGAACGATGATTGTCATTGCGTGTCCATTGTGCAAGCGGCATGCGTGGGTGCGGGAGTCGGGGGTCGGGAGTCGGGGGTCGGGGGTCGGAGAAGGGCAGCGTATCGCGTTGATCGCCAGCTTTTTCTCCGACTCCCGACCCCCGACTCCCCGTTCATCCCCGTCGTCGTCGCGTGCCCGGGGTCGGAGCAGCGTATCGCGCGAGCGTTGGGACCGTGCAGCTTTGCTCCGACTCCCGACTCCCGACTCCCGTTCATCTCCGCCGTCGAATATCACAATCGCACAACGCGTTGCCCGCGCATATGCCGCTGCGAACTAACCCGCTGATGCTAGCCCTGCTCCTCCTCGCGACCACCGCCTCGGCGGCCGATCTGCACGACGTCGCCTCTCCCCCAAGGATCAACGCCTTCTTTCCTCGGCACGCCAAAATCCGCGTCGTGAACATCTGGGCGACGTGGTGCGTCCCCTGCGTTGCCGAGATGCCGGATCTGCGCATGATCAATGCCGCGTTCGGTCCGGAAGTGACGATGATCGGAGTGTCGATGGACGACATGATCCCGGGCGCGAAACGCGAGAACGTGGCCCGCTTCCTCGACCAGCACTGGATCGGCTACCTCAATGTTTACTACAAAGGCAACGCCGACGATCTCTCCAACTATTACCATTTCGAAGGGGAAATCCCCGTCACGATTGCCTTCGACGCCGCCGGACACGAGATCTGGCGCCATCAGGGCCCGATCAAGAGTTCGTTAACAATAGCCGAGCTGCGCAAGCTGCTCAGGAGGATGCGATGAAAACCACCATGAGGTCACTTCTTTCGATTCTGATTCTCGTTTCCGCTGCCGCGTGCGTGAACGCCGATGAGCTGGCGATCGGCGCCAAAGCGCCGCAGTTCTCGCTCGTGAACGCCGTCGATGGCAAGACCGTGGCGTTTCATCCCGGCGACGGTAAGGTCTCGGTCGTCGTCTTTACCTGCAACCAGTGCCCCTACGCGAAAGCGTTCGAGCCGCGCATCATCGAGCTGGCCAGGCAGTATCAGGCGAAGGGAATCGCGTTCTACGCCATCGATTCGAACGATGAGTCGCAGTATTCGGAAGAGTCGCTGCCGGAGATGAAGTCGCGCGCGACGGAGAGGGGTTATCCGTATCCGTACCTCAAGGATGGCAACAGCGCGATCGCCCACGCGTACGGAGCGCGGGTCACGCCGCACGTCTACGTGATCGACGGCAGGGGCACGCTCCGCTACCGCGGTTACGTCGACGACAGCGCCAAGCCCGAAGAGCGCCGCACGACCGGCCTCGCCAACGCCCTCGATGAGCTGATCGCTGGGAAGACGGTGTCGAACCAGACCACACGCGCGTTCGGTTGCACGATCAAGTTCAAGGCGTGATCAGCAAATACACTTTCCCTGATTGATTATTGGGGAGACGGTTTCACGCGGAGACGCGGAGAACGCGGAGTGCTTTCTCCGCAACTCCGCGTCTCCGCGTGACAAGGTTCTTAACCAGACGGCGAGCGATCGCTCACTCTGACTGCGCCTCGGCGGCCACGCCGCTTGTAACGTTCACTCCCCGCACCACCACCGCTGCGATCAGGATGCCGATTGCGGCGGAGGCGAGGACGTCGCTCGTCCAGTGGCGGAAGGCGAGCACGCGCGAGACGGCGACGGAGAGCGCCAGGAGGAAGGCGGCGACGCGCATCGTGCGCGAGGGCGAGGCAAGCATCAGCACGCCGCCGAGGGCGAAGGCGCCGACGGTGTGGCCGCTGGGAAAGGATGTCGCGGCGGCGCGGGCGTGCTGGAACGGGCCGAGCCAGAGCTCGGGGCGCGTCCGGCCGGCGGCGTATTTGATGATCTGGGCGGCGACGCCGGCTGCCGCGCCGCTGAACGCCATCGCCACGGCGTAGGCAATCCAGCGGTGATAGCGATAGGCCACGCCGGCGATGAGAAAGAAGAGGACGACCATGGGCGGGTTCATGCCGCCGCCGAAACGGTTGGCAAAACGGATGGTGTCCTGAATCCCCGACGACTGCACGCGCTCGGCCCAGGCCGTGACCGGCGCATCGGCGAGTCTCCAGATGAGCGCGATGATCGCCGCCGCGCAAACGGCGGCGATCGCATCGCTCCAGCGCGTTCGCAGGCGCGTGGCCCGCACGAGCGTCCACGCCTCTGCGAAATCGTGCACGGCGTAACCGGTCGACGGATGAAGGATCA
>DATLVW010000944.1:0-5317 GCA_035577085.1 Thermoanaerobaculia bacterium | reverse complement strand
GGGATTGAGATCAGGGAATCAGTGGCGATGATGAGTGAGATCATCACCCTGCGTCCTGATCTCTGATCTCTTGTCTCTGATTTCCTGATCTCTGATCCTCTAATTCAACCCACCATGAGCCGCCGCCGCAAAAACGCGCTTCTGCAGCGCGTCGAGTATCTGTTTTATCGGGCCATTGCCGGCGCGGTTCGCTCGGCATCCCTCTCTGGTCTGCGCCGCTGGGGATCGCGCCTCGGCACTCTGGCCCGGCACGTCCTTCGAGGCCGTGACCGGCTGGCGATGCGCAATCTCGTGGCGACGTTTCCGGAGAAGAGCATCGCGGAGTGCCGCGCGATCCTCGACGAGTGCTGGCGGCATTTCGGCCGCGAGGCGCTGGCGGCCATTCGGATGCAGCATGTCCCGATCGAGGAAATCCCGTCGCACTGCCGCTTCGTCAACGAGCACATTCTCGAGGATGCGATCGCGCAGGGACGTGGAGTCCTCCTCCTGAGTGCCCACTATGGCGCGTGGGAGATCGCCGGGCTGGCGATCGTCGCCCTCGTGAAGAATGTGCATACCGTCGCCAGGCCGCTCGACAACGAGCTCCTCGAGCGCGACCTCGCTTTCATTCGAGCTCGCACCGGCGTACAGGTCGTCGACCGCAAGGGCGCCGCGCGCTCTTTACTCAAAGCGCTCTCGCAAAAGGGGGTCATCGTCCTCCTTCCGGATCAGGCGGTGCAGGCTCGTGAAGGGATTCTCGTTCCGTTTCTGGGCCGTCCGGCATGGACGACCGATGCCCCCGCGAAGTTGGCGCTGCGACTGCAATCGCCGATTGTGTTCGGTTTTTGCATTGCGGACGAAGCCGGGCACAAGCTGGAGTTCGAGGAAGCGATCAGAATCGATCAATTGGACGATGACGAGAAAAACGCCACAGCACTGACGGAGCGTATCAACGACGTAATTTCCCGGCGCATCGAAGCACGCCCGGAGTTATGGTTATGGATGCACGACCGGTGGAAGGGGAACGCATCGGGTGAGATCGAAGTCAAAACAACAGATGGCCAGTGAGACAGTCGTAGTCGGACTCAATTGGGTTGGAGACAATGTCCTTGCTCTGCCCACGTACCGCGCGCTGTACCATCGCTATCGCGCCGAGGGCGGCATCACGGTCGCTGCGCCCAAGCACATCGCCTCGCTCCTCGCCTCGGCAGGCATCTTCCGCAACGTCATCGCCTGGAACGGCGACACGCGGGAGCGCATCCGATTGCTCAAGGCCGGCCGCTTCCGCCGCGCCGTGATCCTTCCGAACTCATTCCGCGCCGCGATGGTGGCGTTTGCGGCCGGCATCGGCGAACGGTGGGGCTACTCGACCGACGTGCGCGGCATGCTGCTCACTCACGGCGTACGGCGTGACCCCGCCCGAGGGCACCAGCTCGACGACTATTCGAAGCTGCTTGCAGCGATGAATGCACCGCGCGTCGTCGATGAGATTCCGACGATGTCGATTCCGATCCATCTTCGCGAACAGGCCGGCCGCCAGCTCCGGGACGCCGGCGTTCGGCTCGACAACGGCCCTCTATTCGGCCTGCACGCGGGAGGCCTTTACGGACGCGCCAAACATTGGGGCGACGAGCGGTATGGCCAACTCGCGGAACGTCTGCAGGCCGCCGGCTTCTCGGTCGTTCTGCTGACAAGTCCCGGCGAGAAGCATCAGGCAGCAGCAATCTCCGCAACGACCCGCGGTCTACCCATCGTCGGCGGCGACGGCGACGTCCTGCAACTGGCCGCTGCCATTTCGCATTGTTCGGTCGTCGTCACGAACGATAGCGGTCCGCTGCATCTGGCCACCGCCCTCGCCGTGCCATCCGTGTCGATCTTCGGGCCGACCGATCCCGACCGGACCGTGATTCCCGGCGCCTCGCGCGTCGTCCGCAAACCGTTCGCCTGCCAGCCTTGCTACAAACGCGACTGTCCGTTGATGCACCACGGCTGCATGAACGAGATCAGCGTCGACGACGTTTTCGCCGCCGCGGTCGGCCTTTTCAACGAGCTCGATGGGAAGATCGAGACCGACGGGGCCGGCGCGGTGGCCTTCGGCACCGAGTAGCGCCCTATAATCGTTCGGGATGGCTGTGGAAGAGGAAGACCGGCTGTACAAGATCGGTGAGGTTTGCAAAGTCGCCGAGGTGCAGCCGTACGTGCTTCGATACTGGGAGACGGAGTTTCCACCGCTGGCGCCCAACAAGAGCGGCGGAGGCCAGCGCCTCTACACCCGCCACGAGATCGACATCATCCTCCGCATCAAACAGCTTCTCTATTCGGAGGGCTTCACGATCGCGGGCGCCAAGAAACGCCTCGAGATCGAGATGGCGTCGCCGGCCCCCATCGCAGCCTCGGAGCCGTCAGTGCAATCGACGGTGCAGTCGAAAAGCACCGATAAAGCGTTGGGCGATGTGAAGCGTGAGCTGACCGCGATTCTGCGGATCCTCGACGAGTAGGTCAGAAACCAGAGATCAGAGATCAGAGATCAGAGATTCGGAGATCAGAGACCAGAGATTCAGAGACTAGAGACCAGAGATTTGGAGATCAGAGATCAGAGTTCAAGGAGACCGCCTCCTGATCTCTTGTCTCTGATCTCTTGTCTCTGATTCTCTCCACTCATCACTGCTTCACCGGCGGCTCCGGCGGTTTGACCGGCTCCGCGTCCGGGGTCGCACCCGGCGTCGTGTCGCTACCTTGCTTCTCCGGAACTTTGAAGCCGAGGTACGTGCCGGAGCTGATTCCCATGAGTCCGAGCAGCGTGGCGCTGAACTCCGGCATCTCCAGATTCTTGTAGACGGATCCGACGAAGATCACTCCGAGGACTAGCGTCCAGACGAACATCTGAAAACGATGCAGGCTGACGCCGGTCGGATCGCTGATCACATCGTTGATGAAGCCTCGCGATTTGCCGCCCGGCTCGTCTGGTGCAGGCGCCGTCTTGGTCCGGTCGATGAGCGTCGCGCCGAGGGCCGTAGCAGCGCCGATGCCGATGAGCGCGAGGATCGAGTCGGTGATCGTGTCCAGCTCGTCGGTGATCAGCCACATGAAGACATAGGCGGCGATGACGAGAAAGAACCAGAACGCCATCTGGAACAGCGAGAGGGAGTAGGGACGCTCGCTGGGCACCGGATGCGTGCCGCTGCGAAGCAAACTTGTCGTGCGGCAGAGATAGATCATGACGCACAGTGCAAGAAAAAGTAACGTGATGAAAACCAAGAGTTGCGGACGTGGGATGACTTCGAGATTGAACCTTGCTGAGGTTGCAATCGGGAACTGCGCGTTGGAGCCAACACTGGCTTCGATCGGGTTCACATAGCCCTTCGGACTCCCGAGGAGCGTGTGCCACGCGGCCTCGTCGTCCGGCGTTCGCAGGAGGCGGTAGCGCACATGCCCGAGGACCGGGTCGCATGACTCCGGCTTGATTCCTTTGATCGGCATTCCATCGAGAAAGAGAACGATGCCCTGACAGTTTCCGTTCACGGCCTTGAGGAGCGTCGAGAAGTTCTGTATGTGTAACGAAAGCCGGTCATCGAGGCCGGCTGTCTTCGGGGCTTTGGGAAAGTAGGAATGCGCGAAATAAACGCGCGGAGTGCCGCCGGTGTCCGGAAGATCCTTCGGTGCGTCGGGCGGCTCCCACTGAGCCAGCACCGCGCTGGCGATGAACAGCGTGAGAACCGCGACGATCGTCGACCGCATACGCACCTCGCTTTTCCGGATTTGTGGACTGCAACGATTCTAAGACAAAGGACAGACTACGGCTCAACAGATCGAAGCGGAGGTCGTAGGCTGGGGACATGAAACGCATTCGCATCGCGCACGCCCTCTTCCTCACGCTCATCACCATCGCCTTCATGAGCTGCTCTTCGGACTCTGATGACCGCGACCGCGGCCCTCGCAGTTATCCAGGCGCTGCCGAGGGAGGAGGGAGGCCCGGCGGCTTCGCGCGGGCAGGCGCAGGCGATGGTCTGGACACAATGCCGCCCGCGGACTGGTGGAAAGATCCGAAGATCAGCGTTGCCGTTGCCCTATCGGCCGATCAGATCGCATCGCTCGATCGCATCAGTCACGAACAGGCCGAGGAGATCGCGAAGCTCGAGCGGGACAGCATGGTCGCCGCACGCGAGTTGCGCGAGACGTTCGACGGGAGCCAGCCGGCAACCGCGGACATCGTCGCAGCCGGTCAGAGGATGCGCGGCATCCGCGATGCGCTCTTCGACCGGCGCGTGCAGATGTTCGCCGCCGAACGAACGCTCCTGACGCAGCAACAGTGGCAGACCCTCCAGCAGCAGATCGCCGCAAACAATCGCCCCGAGCGCGGAGACCGCGGCAACAACGGCCCTCGCGGAGGCCGGGGCGGGCGCGGTGGGCGGGGACGGTTCCCGGGATAGGCGCTGCTTTATTGCGCTGCGCGCGTTGTCGGTTGATTGCGCTTCGCGCGTTGTCAGTTAGCGAAGCTGGGCAATCGACAACGCGCCGAAGGCGCAATCAACCGACAACCGACAACGCGCGGCCGCCAGGCCGCGCAAAACAAATCACTTGCCCATCGATTTCAGAATCGCCTCCATCTCGTCCATCACGCGATTGAGCTTCTTCATCGTCAGGTCGAGCGGCTCCGACGTCGTCATGTCGACGCCGGCATCTTTCAGCAGGTCGATCGGGTACTTCGATCCGCCGGCCGAGAGGAAAGCCAGGTAGCGCTTCGTGGCGCTTGCGTCGCCGGAGAGCACTTTCTCTGACAGCGCGGCCGATGCGGTACCCGACGTCGCGTACTGGTAGACGTAGTACGTGCGGTAGAAATGGGGGATGTACGCCCATTCGTGTTTCACGACGTCGTCGACGATGCAGATGCCCTGATCGTTCCCGTAGTAGCGCTTGACGATGTCGTAATAGATCTTGTCGAACGTGTCGCCGGTGAGAGGCTCGCCCTTCTCCGCTGCTTCGTGAATGCGCAGCTCGAACTCCGCGAACTGTGTCTGGCGGAACACGGTCCCCTTCATGTTCTCGAGATAGCTGCCGAGCAGTGAGAGGCGCGTGGCCGGATCTTTGATCTGCTTGAGCATGTACTCGTTCAGCAGCGCCTCATTGAACGTCGACGCCACCTCGGCCACAAAGATCGGATAGCCGGCCGTCGGATACGGCTGCGTCTTGTTCGAGAAGTAGCTCTGCATCGTGTGCCCGAGCTCGTGTGCGACGGTGCTCATGTCCTCGTAGCGGCCGTTGTAGTTGATCAGCATGAACGGATGGACGTCGTACGCGCCGCCGCTGGAGTAGGCGCCGGTGCGCTTGCCAACACTCA
>DATLVW010000943.1:0-5685 GCA_035577085.1 Thermoanaerobaculia bacterium | reverse complement strand
CCTCGCGGCCGTGCGTCTCGACGAGACCGATGGCGATGTCGACACCGGCGCGGCGCATGCGATGGGCGTCGTCGAGCATGCGCATCGTCTTGCCGACGCCGGCGGCCATGCCGAGGTAGACCTTCAGCCGGCCGCGTCCCTTGTCGTCGGTTTTCGTGAGGCGCAGCAGCTCGTCGGGATCTGGACGGGCATCGTCGGTAACGCGGGGCATGCGCTCAGAATACCTGACCGAGCTTTGTGGCTGCGCGAAGGTTCCGAGTGTGAGAGCATGCGAGTGATGGAGACAGGGTCAATACGATGCGGCCGCGGGAAGGAGCATGGGGCGAAGCCACCGCGTTCTTCGAGCGCTTCCGGCGCGGCATCTGGATCGATGCCGTCCTGCTTGTCGGCATCACCGGCATCGTCTTCGGACTCTCTTCGCTAGCCGGCGAGTGGCGCACGCTCCGGCCTGCCGTCCACATCGATCTCTCGCTCTCCGCGCTTCCGCTCTACACCTTCTATTCGCTCACACGCGGCCTGATCGCGTACTTCCTTTCGCTGCTCTTTACGCTGACGTACGGCTATTGGGCGGCAAAGGATCCCATCGCGGAGCGCGTCCTCGTACCCCTGCTCGACATTCTTCAGAGCATTCCCGTTCTCGGCTTCATGCCGGGCGTCGTTCTAGCGCTCGTTTCGCTCTTCCCGAACAGCAACGTCGGCCTGGAGCTGGCCTCCGTGCTCATGATCTTCACCGGCCAGGCGTGGAACATGACCTTCAGTTTCTACCACTCGCTCCGATCGATTCCGAAAGACCAGATCGAAGCGTCGACCATCTATCGTTTCGACTGGTGGCAGCGGCTGAAGTGGCTCGAGTTGCCGTTCTCCACGATCGGCCTCGTCTGGAACAGCATGATGAGCATGGCCGGCGGCTGGTTTTTCCTGATGATCACCGAGTCGTTCGTCCTCGGCGCCAGGGACTTCCGCCTTCCCGGTATCGGCTCGTACATGAGCGTCGCCGTGGCGAAGGGCGACGTTCGCGCGATGGTGTGGGCGATCTTCGCGATGATCACGATGATCGTCGTCCTTGATCAACTGCTGTGGCGGCCGGTCGTCGTCTGGGCGCAGAAATTTCGTGTCGAGGAAGGCGGCTCGGATGAGCCGACGTCGACGTCGTGGTTTTACGACTGGCTGCGACGATCGAGCGTCATTGACTGGATCAGCAACTCACTCGCCGCTCTTCACCGCCGCCTGGGCAAGCACGATCAGCCAGTGGCGCATGCGCAGGAAGTGAAGCGAGAGCGCCCGGATGCTTCGCGCGTATTGTCGTTTTCGCTCTTCACCTTCCTCGTGATCGTTCTTCTCTTCGGTAGCTATCGCCTGTTCCTGCTGCTCGGGCAATTGCCTGCACGAGGCTACCTGCCGATCCTCGGCGCTTGTGGTTGGACGCTGGGACGCGTGCTTCTCTCGACTGCCCTCGGGACGATCTGGACGCTTCCCGCCGGTCTCGCCATCGGCCTTTCGCCTAAGCTATCGCGGATCTTTCAGCCGATCGTGCAGATCGCCGCTTCGTTTCCGGCGCCGATGCTGTTTCCGCTCGCGATCGCAGTGTTGAAGGCCGCGGGTGTCTCCCTCGGATGGGGCAGCGTCGTTCTCATGCTCCTCGGCACGCAGTGGTACATCCTCTTCAACGTTATCGCCGGTGCCTCGTCCATCCCCTCGGATCTTGGCGAAGCGGCGCGCAGTTACCGGCTGAGCCGCTGGCTTCGCTTTAGATTTCTCTATCTTCCGGCAGTGTTTCCGTATCTCGTGACGGGTTGGGTGACGGCTGCGGGCGGCGCATGGAACGCAAGCATCGTTGCCGAGTACGTGACGTTCAAAGGCCAGGTGATGACCGCGAACGGACTCGGCGCGCAGATCAGTCTTGCCGCCGAGCACGCCGATTTTCCGCGGCTCGGGGCTTGCGTCATCGTCATGGCGGCGGTGGTTGTGACGTTTAATCGAACGGTCTGGAAGCGGCTGTACGGACTGGCAGAGTCCCGATTTTCCCTGAGTAAGTAATGGCGCAGGTGAGGTGACCGATGACAGCGACGATCGATGTTTCCGCAACTTCTGAAAAGACGGAGACCCTCTGCGAAATCCGCAATGTGTCGCACGACTTCGCGATGCCGAATGGCTCCCGCCTTCGTGTGCTCGAGGACATCAACGTCGCAATCAAACCGTCGGAAGTGGTTGCGCTCCTTGGACCCTCGGGCTGCGGCAAATCAACCATCCTTCGCATTCTCGCGGGACTCATCCGTCCGACCCAGGGCGAGGTTCTGTATCACGGGCAGAAGGTTCGCGGCCTCACGCCCGGCATCTCGATCGTCTTTCAGAGCTTCGCGCTCTACCCGTGGATGACGGTCACGCAGAACGTCGAGGCGGTGCTGCAGGCGGCGGGTCTGCCGCTGGACGAGCGGAGATCGGTCGCCGAGCGCGCCATTCGTACCGTTGGTCTCGCAGGATTCGAAGAAGCCTATCCGCGCGAGCTGTCGGGCGGCATGAAGCAGCGCCTCGGCATCGCCCGAGCGCTCTCCATCAATCCCGAGTGTCTGTTCATGGACGAGCCGTTTAGCCACGTCGATGCGCTGACTGCCGAGGGGTTGAGGGCCGAAGTGATCGACCTGTGGGAACCGCGCGATTCGAATCCGTCGTCGATTCTCATGGTCAGTCACGACATCAAAGAAGTGGTGTACATGGCCGATCGCATCATCGTCCTGGCCAGCAATCCCGGACGCGTTCGAACGATCGTCGAGAACAAACTGCCGAGGCCGCGCGATCAGCGGTCTCGTGAATCGGAGGCGCTCGTCGACTATCTGCACGAGATCATCACCGGCGCCGAGATGCCCGACATTCCTGTCTCGGCGGTTGCGCGGGCCAACCGCATCGAAGTCCTTCCGCGCACGGATACTTCGGACGTCATCGGTCTGCTCGAGTATCTCGATGCGAAGAACGGCGTCGACGACATCTTCGAAGTCGCGGCCGCCACCGGCCGAGAGTTCGGACACATCATGGCCACGACCAAGGCCGCGGAGATTCTCGACTTGGTCGACACACCGAAACAGGACATCGTGCTGACCGCTCAGGGCCGGCGCTTTGTGCGTGCCGAGGCGGGGGAGCGCAAAGCCATCTGGCGCGAGCAGCTCCTCAAGCTCCGGCTGTTTCAGGACGTCTACGCCATGCTCAAACAGCGGCCGGATCACGGCGCCAACGGCGATCTCGTTCGCGAGATGATCATCATGGCGCTGCCGCGCGAGAACTACGAGGACATGTTCGATACGCTGGTGCAGTGGGCGCGGTTCGGAAACCTCTTCGCCTACGAAGATGTCGCCGATTGGCTGTCGCTTCAGGAGGGCTAGGCCCGCGAGCTACTTTTCAGAGGCCGGCGGTAGCGGCGGAAGAACGGGTGCCGGTGTCACGCGCGCAGAGGCGAGGCGGCGCATGATGTCGGCGATGTCGCCGCCGAGGACTTCGATCAGTTCCAGGACGGTCGGGAGACTGGGAGTGTTGCCGCCGTACTCGAGAATACCGATGTACGTTGGTGTCATACCGGCGCGCTGCGCGAGTTTCTGCCGCGTCCACCCTTTCTGCTCGCGCAGCCGCTTCAGGATCGCGCCGAAGCGTGCCGCATCAGGGTCGATTCGCATCGCGCGTGGCATCGATGCATCATAACTCACCTCCGGCTCAAACCATGGAAAGAGTCGATGCTCGATTATCATCCATCGATGCTTCGATTTGAAGCAAACTTGGTTGAAAATGACACACTCGCGCTTACCCAGGCTAGCGTCGTTGCTTATTTCGAACCCAGCGCTCTTTCCTTGGAAAGAGCCGATGGTTCGTTTCGCACGGTCTGCGCATACCAAGGTAACAGTTCGGCGATCTTCAGTGGCCGTCGGAGGTGGCGGATGAATCAACGATGGTTCGAAACGATGGATCGATGCTTACCTTGGTAACAGCTTATGGTACGAAAAGTAGCTCGATGCTGACCTTGGCAATCGCACACGGTACAAAATCGACCATCGACGCTGACCTTGGTAAGAGTCGATGCTGGAAAAGCAACCATCGACGATTAGCGCAGCAGAACGGACGGAGGAAAGCGAGGATTCGGTCACTACCATGGTGAAGCACGTTTAAGAAAAGCGATCATCGATGCTGCCGCCGGCAGAGTGTCTGAAGAAACGCGAGAGGTCATCCTTGCCTTGGTAAGAGTACGAGCATTTCCCGATTGCTCCTGCTGATACGATCCGAACCGCGATGAACGGCGCGGTATCGACGTCTCTGTCCGAGATTCTGAAAAGCGATGACATCCTCGTCAACCTCCGCACGGAAACGCTGCGCGACGCTGTATCGCAACTGCTGGCCAAGCCGCTGGCAAGCGCGGGACTCACGCCGGCAGCCGTTGCCGCGGCGGTCGAGACAGTGATGAAGCGCGAGGCAGATGGCACTACGTGCATTCCGCCTGTGGCGTTGCCGCATGGTCGCACGGGCGAAGTGACGCAAGTCGTCGCTGGCCTCGGCATCAACGCCCGAGGAGTTGTCGGCGAGCGTCCCGAGATGCAGATCATCCTCGCGTTCGTCTCCCCGCTGGATGCGTCCTCGCTCCATCTTCGCTTCCTGTCGGAAGCGGCTCGGGTTCTGCGGCAGGAGCATGTCATCGCGGCTCTCCTGTCGGCGCACGATGGGGCCGAGGCGCTCGCGATCATTCGGGCCGGCGATCGCTAGCGGGACACAAGAAGCTGAACCACAGAGACACAGAGGACACAGAGGTTGAAGCTGTTCTCTGTGACCTCTGAGTCTCTGTGGTTCCTATTTCTTCGGCACAGCATCGAGATCGAGATTCAGTAGCAGCACGTTGACGCGCGGCTCGCCGTAGATGCCGAGGAACCGGCCTTCGGTGCGCGCGTGGATCATCGATTCGATTTGGGAATTCGAGAGCCCTCGCGCGCGTGCGACACGTGCCACCTGCGAGAGGGCATTCGCGGGCGAGATGTGTGGATCGAGTCCGGAAGCCGAGGCAGTCACTGCGTCGGCCGGGATTCCGCCGGACGGCTTCGTGGCCGCGTACTTCGTCACGCGATCGTTGATCGTGTCGAGCAGCTTCTTTGATGTCGGGCCAAGGTTCGAGCCGCCTGATACGGTGCCGTCGTAGCCATCGTTGCCGGCCGCGGATGGACGTGGGTGGAAGTAGCGCTCGCCGGCGAAGTTCTGGCCGATGATCTCGGAGCCGATCGGCTTTCCATTGCGCTCGATCAACGAGCCGTTCGCCTGGTGCCGGAACGCGATCTGCCCGATGCCCCAGACGATTGCGGGATACAAGCCGCACGTGATGACGAGCAACACGACGGTGATGCGAAGAGAGATCTTGATGTGCTCGAGCATTGTCATGACTCCTCAGGCGAGATGGACCGCGTGCAGCAGAAGATCGATCGCCTTGATGCCGATGAACGGGATGAGGATGCCGCCGACGCCGTAGAGCAGCAGGTTGCGGCGAAGGATGCGGCCTGCGCCGAGCGGGCGGTATTTGACGCCGCGCAACGCCAGCGGAATCAGCGCGATGATGATGAGCGCGTTGAAGATCACCGCCGAGAGGATCGCGCTCTGCGGCGTTGCCAGCCGCATGATGTTGAGCGCTTGCAGTTCGGGGAACGTGACGAGGAAAAGCGCTGGGAT
>DATLVW010000942.1:0-6373 GCA_035577085.1 Thermoanaerobaculia bacterium | reverse complement strand
ACCGAGGCGCTGGCAAACGTGCTGCGCAACGATGAGCACCAGGGCGTGCGCATCAAGGCAGCCGATACGCTGCAGTCGATGCAGTCGGCGATGACCGACGGCACGCGCGACGCGCTCGTCGAAGCGCTCAAGAACGATCCCAATCCCGCGGTGCGCGTCAAGGCAGTCGAGGCGCTCGCGAAACTTGCCCGCAGCGGCGCGGTCCTCGATCCCGACATGCTCGACACGCTGCGCAAGAAGGCGGCGCAGGGTGACGAAAACGTCTATGTTCGCGTCAAAGCGGCAGAGGCACTGAGCAGCATTCAACCCCGATGAAACCAACCATTCGAATTCTCATCGCAGTCGCGGCGCTGTTTCCGGCGACACACCTACTGGCGACGACGTTCCAGCCAAACAACCGCATCGTGCGCCAGCTCACCATCGAGCCAGGGGGATCCGTCTGGATCGACAATCCCTTCGGCAGCATCGACGTCATCGGTGGCGAGGGCACCTTGATTTCGGTCACGGCGGACCGCTCGATCGTCGCTTCGGACGCCGTCGCGCTGAAGGAAGCGGCAGATGCGGTGGCCATCGCCTTCGACGGCGACTCAAAAGTCCGCCTGATCCGCACGGTGATGCCGGCATTGCGCAATGCCCACGCCACGATCGACTACACGATCCGCGTGCCGAAGAACGTCGCCGTGAAAATCGGTTCCAAATCAGCGGACCATATTCGTGTTTCGCACATCACCGGCAGTGTGACGGTCAACGGGTTCGCGGGCACAGTGATCATGGAAGATGTCAGCGGCGCCTCAGCGCTCAACGTCGTCAACGGCCGGGTCATCTACGACTATCAGCAGAACCCGATCGCCAAAGCAGATGTGCAGGCGGTCAACGCCGACATCGATGTCTATGTGCCCGCATCGGCGAAGTTCGAATGGCTCGCGGACACCATCAACGGCGACATCCTGACGACGTTTCCGATTCACGGAGGGCGCTTCGCGGGAACGATTTTTCGCGGACAAGTCAACGGCCCGGGCGGACCGACGATCAACACCGCGACGATGATGGGGCGGGTTCTTCTGTTGGCCAAAGGATCGAACCCCGGTCAGGCCTCTTCCATGCGGCTCAACCCGCCGCAGCACCGGCCGACACCGGGCGACGTGATGCTGGCTCCTGCGGTAAAGGTTCAATTGCCGTTTCATAACGGCGACTGGCCCTTCGTCGCATCGATTGCCGATATCGCTATCGGTGAAATTCGTGGCAATGCGAATATTCGAATCGGCGCCGGCGAAGTGGAGTTGGGCGCTGTATTTGGACAGTGCACGGTAACGTTGATGGGCGGTCCCCTGAACCTCGGCGACATTACCGGCTTGCTTTCCGCACACACCGGCGCGGGAGACATCCTCGTGCGCGCCGCACGCATGGGAGGCGAGGTTTCAACCGACGGTGGCCTCCTTCGCGTGCTGTACACCGGCGGCCCCATGACGCTCCGTTCCGGCGGCGGCGACATCATCGTCGGGCAGACATCCGGTGCGATCGACGCGCAGACCACATCCGGCGACATCACCATCACTGGCGATCCCAGACATCGGACTCTGAAGGTGGGAGCCCGCACCACGCAGGGGAATGTGAACCTGATCGTCAGCCCCCGCTTCGGTGCCGACATCGACGCTACGATCGTGACGTCTGATCCTGACGTGAACGAGATGCACATCGACTTCACCGGCCTCACCGTCCGGCGCGAGCAGGCCGGCGCCAAAACGCGCATCCACGCAACCGGCAAAATCAACGGAGGCGGCGAGCGCGTCGAGCTTTACGCCGAAGAAGGCGATATCCACATCTCCGCGCAAACGATCACACCGGTGAGGCTGGCGAATCCGCGGCGTTAGGAGCCGGGATGTCGAAGTTTGCAATCCTGTCGACAGTGGGATGAGCCCTACCTCACCGCGGGATGAGGTTATACGCGGTCAATGTTGTGAGTGCTATTCTTGCATCAGTCTCCAGAGGCATCGGCCGTGCGTTTCATGTCGGCTCTGAACCGAGGACGCCTATGAAAACGATCCGGTTTCGCTACGATCAAGACAAGGTGATGAATGCTCTCGCGTTCTTCTCCCAGAATGGCGTGGCTGACCTCGATCAGATGAAGACGTCGAAGTTGCTGTTTCTCGCCGATCGCGCGCACCTGCTACGTTACGGACGGACGATCACCGGTGACACCTATGTCTGCATGGAGAACGGGCCAGTTCCCTCGACTACACGCGACCTCATGAACGCGCGGTTTGCCGACGATCCTGATGATGTATCCATGCGCGAGTATTTCGATGTGCGGCATTCTTCGACCTACCCCCAGTTGATCGCCAGGCATGAACCGGACCTCGACGTTTTCTCGGATAGCGACATCGAAGTGCTGCGAGAGACTGTCGAAGTTTACGGGAAGAAAACGGCATGGCAACTCCGCGAGCTGACGCATGAGTTTCCTGAGATCGGGGCAGCATTGGCCGCACGCAGCGCCGCGAAACGAAACGTAATCCCTATTCCTTTTGAGTCTTTTTTCGACCCGTCCGCGCCGATGATCGAACTCGTTCGGCAGGACCAGGATGATCGCGACTTCGCCGAGTCACTGACCTGGTAGGTCGGATCGATGGCAATCGCCGCCCTTCATCGAGGCGTGATTTTCCGCGCCGAACATGATGACTCTTACCCTTTCTGGGGCGACAACGAACCACCTCGGAGCAAGCTGTGTTTGGTGTTCAACGCTGATCCCGTTCAAGAGGGCGATGTCCACTACTTTCTCGCCACGTCGAAGGTCGACAGGTATCGTGAGTCTCCATCCATTCTTTCCGATGTGTTGATTCTGCCGCCTGCCTCGTATCCGTTCTTTCCGAGGGAGACATTGATCGACTTTCGCCGCCTTTGCGTGGTGTCGATCGAAAAGCTTGTGACCAAGCGACTGACGTTGCGCGGAGTCCTCAGCGACGAGGATATTCGGCGCTGCGAGGACGTGGCAGCCAAAGCACGAATTCTTGATAACAGGCACAAGAGGTTGCTGAGGCTTCGGTAATCTGGCCGCGCTTTCTACGCCTTATTCGCCGTGCGCCGCCGCTTCGCGTGCAGGCGGTCGATGAGCTTCGTGGTGGAGCGGATCTGCTCGAGGATCTTCTCTTCGAGGCCGGCGCCCTGCGCTTTGAAGCTCTTGGCTTTGCGGAAGACCTGGCGGGCGCGGTCTTTCTGGCCGCTTTCGAGGAGGGCCATGCCGAGGTGCATGAGGTTTGTGGCGGTCGGGCCGAGGTCGGCGGACTTCGTCAGGAAATCGACGGCGTTGTCGAACTCGCGGCGCTTGAAGTAGACCCAGCCGAGGGCGGCGAGCGGGAACTGCTTCAGCTCTTTGGGTGAATAGCGAAGGGCGAGCTGCGCGGATTCGAGCGCTTCATCGAGACTCTCTTCCATCTCCGCAAGGTTGTAGGCCTTCTCGTAGTAGGCGATCGACTTCGCGTAATTGGAGGTGTAGTCGCGCAGCATCTCTTCCAGCGCGCGATTGGCATCCTTGAAGTTTCCCTCGGCACGAAGCGCTTCGACCAAGGTCGTGTACGCAGCCGCTGCAACGACATCGGTCGGCCGCTGGCGCAGTACCCGCCGCGCGGCCGCGATCGCTTCGGTATTCATCTCGAGGTGCGAGCAGAGAAGCGCGTACGGCATGAGGATGCTGGTGTTGTCGGGATCGACGGCCGAGGCGCGACGGTAGTGATCGAGCGCTTCGAGGTATTTACCGCTCGTCGCCAGCACCTCGGCGTTCTTGAACTCGTCCGCGGCCGGACCTTCGAGCGGGATGTGCCCGGAGATGCCTTCGTAGATCTTGACGGCCTGCTGGTACTCGATCTTGTTCGGATTGAGCTCCAGCGCCTCCTGGAAGCAATCGATCGCTTTGCGGTTCCAGTTGCGATCGAGATAGCAGAGGCCGAGGTGATAGATCGCTTCCTCGTACTCGGGGTCGAGCTTCAGCGCGGATTGGAACGACTTGATGGCGCGCTCGAGCTGGCCTTTGTCGTAGAAGATCGTGCCGAGCAGATAGTGCGCCTGCGGCAACTGTTCGATCTGAATGGCCTTCTCGAGGAACTTCTGCGCGCGCAGCAGCTTTCCTTTGCGGGCGTAGATCGCACCGAGGGAAAAGTACGGCAGGAACGACTCCTGCGAAATCTGAATCGCGCGCCGCAGCCAGCGCTCAGCGCCCTTGAGGTCCTGGCGCTCGTGAAGCAGCACGCCGTAGAAAACGGCGGCGTCGAAATGATCGGGCTGCACTTCGAGGGTACGCTCGAGGTAGTGCTTGGCGCGGTCGAGATTGCCGTCGTTGAAGAACATCTCGCCGAGAAAGAAGGAGAGCTCGTAGTTGTCGCGGTCGAGCTTGAACGCCTCTTCCAACGCCTTGATCCCGCGATCAGGATCGAACGCGTCGATGGCCGACTCGGCCTCGGCGACGAGCTGTACGAAGCGCTCCCTCCGCTCACCGCGGAACAACGACATGATCCGGTCTTTGCGCTCGGTAAAGCGCTGCTTCTTCTCGAGTGCGAGCATCTGCTCGCCCATCTTCGATTCCCACAGCTCGACTAGTTCGTCGGCGGAGACGACGTTCTTCCGCTCCAGCAACTCCTTCACGGAGAGCAGGCCGGTCTGGTTGATAAAGATGGCCCGCTCGTGCTTCTGGATGGCGTCGACGATGCTGCGGATCGTTTCGGCGCTGCGCTTGACGATCTCCTCGAGACCGGAGACGCGCTCGAGCAGATGTTCGTCCAGCGATACATCGCCTTCTTCGTCGTACTCCTCGACTTCGTCCTCTTCGAACGAGTTCACTCCGGAGAGAACGAGAAGTTTCGCCTGACAACGAAAGCAATACTCCCGCTCGTCATCGTTCAACGCGCTACAGGTCTGGCAGAGCATGTGGTGGCGATTAGAACACCGCTGAGGCGTTACGTCATCCCTGTTATTCAGGACTTCCGATAGTCGTAAAAACCGCGGCCGCTCTTGCGGCCAAGCCAGCCGGCATCGACCATCTTGACCAGCAGCGGACAGGGACGGTATTTCGGATCGCCGAATCCTTCTTCGAGCACGCGAAGAATGGCCAGACAGACATCGAGTCCGATGAAGTCGGCCAGTGTCAGTGGCCCCATCGGATGGTTCATGCCAAGCTTCATCACGCCGTCGATCGATTCGGCTGTTGCCACGCCTTCGAACAGGGCGAAGATCGCCTCGTTGATCATCGGCATCAGAACGCGATTGGAGATGAAGCCGGGATAGTCGTTCACCTCGATCGCCGTTTTGCCCATCTGTTTGGAGAGTTGTTCGACGCGGCCATAGGTCTCGTCGCTGGTGGCGATGCCGCGGATGACTTCGACGAGCGTCATGACCGGCACGGGATTCATGAAGTGCATGCCGATGACTTTGTCCGGCCGCCTGGTCGCAGCGGCGATCTTCGTGATCGAGATCGACGACGTGTTCGAGGCGAGAATGCAGTCGGGCCGCGTGAGCGCATCGAGCTTCTCGAAGAGCTGGGCTTTGGCAGCGAGGTTCTCGATGATCGCCTCGATGACGATTTCGGCATCAGAGGCAGAGGCGATGTCGCTCGTGGCGCGAATCCGCCCGAGAACCTGCTGCTTTTCCTCGGCGGTGATCTTTCCTTTGTCGACGCCGCGCTGGAGGTTGCCGGAGATCGTCGACATGCCGCGCTCGAGGAATGCCTCGGCCACGTCGATGAGGGTTACGTCAAAACCAGATGCGGCGGCAGTGTGCGCAATGCCGTTTCCCATGGTGCCTGCGCCGATCACGACGATCTGTTTCATGAAGCCCTCCGACGGCGGCGAAGCCTATCATCTGGCTGTGGGTCAGGTTGAATCGCGATGGCTGTAATAAACTGACCCGTGAGCTATCATCTTGCAGCTCTGTGAGTAGCGGGCGTAAGATCCCCCACCTGAGTTTGTTCCATGGCCTCGAAATGTTTCATGTGCGGTGCGGCGATTACGCGGGGAATCCTCTGCGAGCGTTGCGACAAGCCCAGAAAATCGAAGCCACCCACGCCCGCTAGCGCAGTCTCGGAACAGACCTCTCCCCCTCCCGTTGAGCCGCAACGCGCGAGCGCGCCGCCACCCGCCCCACCGAAAGCGCAGCCTCAGCCGCAACCGCCACGCGAGACATCAGCTCCGCGAAGCGGCGGCCAGGCCGCGGCCGCTACGGCCATGGCGCCTGCTCCGGAACTGGAACCTTTCCCGAAAGCGCCTCTTCTGCCGTTTCCTGTCGAGTCGGCCTCGCCGGCAATTACCAGCATCGCTAACGTCCTCATGGCGGCGGGCGCGCCGGCGATCGTCCTTTCTGCCGACCGCAGCGTGAAGTTCGTCACCGAAGA